>JBIIGH010000190.1:0-5033 GCA_044236565.1 Algoriphagus sp.
TTTTTTTTGTAAAGATGAAGAAGTCTGTAACAGCAACCTATTTCAGGATAACTACAACTATTCATCATTCTGAAAAAAATACTACATCAATAATTCATCAATTGAAATAAATAAGGTTAATTACAACAATAAGCCTATTTGCTGGTTAATTCTTGTACACAAACAATTTCACAATGCTACCCATCACTCGGTTTGTAATTTCTTTTTGTTGCAGCGCAATTGGTTTGCTTTTTTTATTCCTTTTAGGTGGACCAATCGAGGGAAGGGCCCAGCAATTTCCCGTTTTTCAGGGTCAGCCTTTTGTGACCAATTACTCCGCTTTGGATTACCGCGCAGGAATACAAAATTTTGACATTGTCCAGGATGACATGGGAAGGGTATTCGTGGCCAATAACCTGGGTCTACTCGAGTTTGATGGTAAAAACTGGACTCGCTATGGACTGAACAATACGAAAGTCCGTTCTGCTTTTGTAGGGGATCAAGACCGGATTTATGTGGGTAGTCAAGGTGATTTTGGATTTCTACATCCAGATGAACTTGGGCAATTAATCTATGTCTCCTTGGCAGACAGCTTGCCGGAAGAGGTACGAGGCTTTGATGAAACTTGGAAAATATTTGGAGTCGGAGAGCGGATTTATTTTTGCACGTTCAACCGGATTTATGCCTACGATGGACTGGGTTTAAAAGTAATCGATACCAAAAAACGATTGGATATTCCCTTTCAGCTTGGGGAGCGCTTGTATACTCAAATTTTAGGAGAGGGATTAGTTGAAGTAACCGATGCTACGCTAAGTCCAATTCCTGGCGGGGATTTTTACAAGGACAAGCGGGTGTCCAATATTTTGCCTTACGATAAAGACAAGTGGCTTGTCAGTACCTTTTCTCAAGGTTTGTTTTTGTACGACGGTAGGAGTAGTATCCCTTTTGTGATGAAAGGTGATTTTTGGAGAAATGAATTTTTGATCAACTACAGCCTCCGGCTAAACAAAGGAAACATAGCCTTAGCTACGCAGAATGCAGGTCTTTTTGTAATTGATCGGGAAGGAAACTTGCTGACACACTTGGATAAGGAAGCGGGGTTGATGGACTTGACGATCAATTATGTTTTTGAAGACAAGCAGGAAGGCTTGTGGCTATCTATGAACAATGGGATAGCACGAGTAGATTTATTTTCTCCCTTTTCGCTTATTGATGACCGCATGGGTTTGGAGGGCTCTGGTTATACAGCTGTCAAAGTGGGTGCTAAAGTTTATTTGGGGACCAATAATGGACTTTTTCTATGGGAAGGGGGGAGGATAGTTAAGTTGCCTGGCACGGAAGGGCAGGTCTATTCAGTTCAGTTGATTCAAGGGGAAGTCATCATGAATCATCACAGGGGCACCTTTTCCATAGTTGGAAATCGGGCCGTTCCACTTTCCTCCAATCAAGGGGCCTGGATTATTAAAGCACACCCGAAGAATCCTGATTTCTACATTCAAGGCACTTACACGGGCTTGAGTTTGTACCAAAAGAGAAACGGAAAATTAGACTTCATTCAAGAGATTAAGCAGTTTTCAGAATCTGCGAGGGTGATGGAATTCGAAGGAACCACGCTATGGGTGGCACATGGATACAAAGGCGTTTATAAGGTTACGCTTAGTGCCGATTTGAAAACAGTAGTTTCAAGCAAATTGTATACGAGTGCCCAAGGCTTCCCTACCAATGATTTGATCAATGTTTTTCGAATTGGCGACCGGTTAATCTTTACTGCCAATGGTGGTGTTTTTGAATTTGATCCTCAAAATGACCGCTTTGTGTCGGTGGATGATATCAATGAATTGTTTGGCTATGGGCCCGTTATCGCAGACTTGGAAACGGATGCCTTGGGCAATGTTTATTTTATTGAACAGTCCCGCCTAGGCATTCTTAAGCAAGAAAAAAATAGAAAGATGAGTCTTCACTATTCGCCTTTCAATAAAGTGAAGCGACTCTGGAATGATGATTTGGCCAATGTCATGGTGCTGGATGAGCAGCACATTCTCATCGGAGCCAAACAAGGATTTATTCATTACCAGCCCAATGAGGATCAAGCTGAAGAAGACCAGCCGCTCGTATTTTTTAGAGAAATTCGGAACCGAGGGCTTGCGGATAAGCTACTTTTTTCAGGACATGGGAGCATGAAAGACAGTATTCATGAATTCTCCTATGCCCAGAATTCATTTTCCTTTGATTTTGGATCGGCTCATTTTGAAAGTGAAAGTGAACTTCAATTCCAGTATCGTCTATTGAATTTTGAAGAAGAATGGTCTGACTGGAGTAGCGACTCTAGAAAGGAGTACACCAATTTGAGAGAAGGAGATTATGTGTTTCAAGTTCGTACGAGATCAATTTTTGATACCGTTTCTGAGCCCATCGACTATGCATTTACCATTCAACCCCCTTTTTATCGTTCAATTTTCGCATACTTAGTGTATGGCATTCTCCTGGGTAGCTTTCTTTATTTTGGGTTCAAATGGTTGGACAAGCGCTACCAAAAACAAACCCAGGAACTGGAGCAAGAAAATTACCAAGCGCTTCGAAAAAAGGATGATGTAATTGAGTCACTTACTCAGCGTTCGGAAGAAGAAATTATTCAATTGAAAAATGCCCAGTTGCAAACTGAGATTGAATTCAAAAATCAGGAATTGACTTCTTCTGCGATGAATCTCATTCAAAAGAACAAGCTCCTTACCACCATCAAAAATTCACTAAAAACACTCAATGCTGCACCTCTTGATTCCGAAACAAGTACGGAACTCAATCGGTTGGTCCGATCCATCGACAAAGACCTAGAAGGAAACGAGCATTGGTCTGCTTTTGCAGATAGTTTTGATCAGGTGCATGGCAAATTCATCACCCGCCTGAAGGAGAGTTTCCCTGAGCTCACGCCTCAGGAAGTTAAGTTCAGTGCCTACATCCGAATGAATCTCAATACCAAGGAGATTGCCAATTTGCTTGGGATATCCGTACGAGGTGTGGAGATTGGTCGATATCGGGTGCGGAAAAAACTTGGCCTTTCCAGGCAGGATAACCTGACTAACTTTTTGCTCCGGTTTTAATTCGGAATTAGTAGCCTATTTATCCAGTGTTTAGTGGAGTCCGGAAATTTTTTTCAACAAAACCTGAACCTTTTACCTACAATAAATGTATATACATTAATTGAAAGGTGAACCCATGGGAAAGATTGAAGAAGCAATCAAGCAGTCGGAATTTAAGGACAGCTACAACAAGGTTGTGGTGAACTTATTGTACACCCACAGTTACCTGGTGAGTTTTCAAACGGCTGTGTTGAAACCCATGGATCTTTCTCCGGAGCAATACAACGTCTTGCGGATACTCAGAGGTCAGCAAGGCAAGCCCGCTACCATCGCTGCCATCCAAGAGCGGATGCTGAATACGATGTCTAATGCCTCAAGGCTGGTTGACAAGTTGAAGGCCAAGGAGTTGGTGAAGCGTGAGGAATGCCCTGAAAATCGCCGAAAAGTAGATGTGCTCATCACTGAAAAAGGATTGCGCTTATTGGAATTTTTGGAGCCTCAAATTGCAGCGCTCAATAAAAATGTAATTCACCTCGATGAATCCGAACTTATTCAACTCAATGGCCTATTGGACAAACTTCGAGGGTAGTCCACACAACATTCTAAGTAATTCTTAACCTATCTAAATTCTAAACTTAAACCAAAACAATTATGAGCACCACAAAATGGATCATCGACCCTACCCACTCCGAGGTAGCATTTAAAGTAAAGCACTTGGTAATTTCTACCGTAACTGGTTATTTCCGCAAGTTTGAAGGAGCAGCGGAATCAACTTCTGAAGATTTTAATGGAGCTTCAGTTACTTTCTCATTGGATGTAAACAGCATCGATACGAATCAATCTGATCGAGATCAGCACTTGAAGTCTGCTGACTTTTTTGATACTGCTAGCTTCCCATCCATCGCTTTTGCAGGTAAACTCGTCAATCATGGTGGAGAATACCAACTCCAAGGTGATCTTACCCTAAAGGGAATTACCCAGCAGGTGGCCTTAGATGTGACTTACGGAGGAACAGTAGCTGATCCTTACGGACAAACCAAAGCCGGATTTGAGATTGAAGGAAAACTAAATCGCAAAGACTTTGGCTTGACCTGGTCTGCCATTACTGAAGCTGGTTCGGTGGTAGTTAGTGACCAAGTTCGCTTGCAGCTAAGTGTTCAACTTGTCAAACAATAAGTCGACTCAGTAATTACATCAACTCCAAAAGGAGCCTCTTTTTGAGGCTCCTTTCTCTATCTCTTTTTCCATGCAACCCTTAATCTTAGGAATTCACCACATCACTGCCATCTCTGTGGACCCACAGCAAAACATAAATTTTTATGCGGGCATATTGGGTCTTCGTTTGGTAAAGAAGACCATCAATTTTGATGCACCTGATGTGTACCACTTCTATTTCGGCGATGCGCTCGGACGCCCCGGAACAGTTTTTACCACTTTTCCATTTGCAGGAGCACGCAGAGGGAAAAAAGGTGTGGGCGAATTGACCTACACGGCCTTCTCCATTGGGATTACTAGCCTGGATTTTTGGGAAGAACGACTCAAAAGATTTGGAATCCCCGTATCGGATCGCTTGACCCGCTTTGGGGAATCAATCCTCCGATTTGAAGACCAGGATGGCATGGGTATCGAACTTGTTGCCAATGCAGCCGATCAAAGAGAAGGATGGACTTATGGAGGAGTTCCACTGGAGCATTCCATCAAGGGATTTTACGGTGCCACCCTTGCACTTCGAAACAAGGAACTTACGGAGCGATTGCTCGTGGATAGTATGAATTACAGGTTCCATAGCCAAGAAGGCAATCGCTTTCGGTATGGATTGGACGGTAATCCAGGAGAGTGGGTAGATATTCTCGTCGATCCCAACGGGCAGCGAGGCGTTCAAAGCGCTGGAACCGTGCATCATTTGGCATTTCGAACAGCGACGACCACCTCACAACTTGAAATGCAGCAACTTCTACTCAAGCAAGGCTATGGAGT
>JBIIGH010000191.1:0-5021 GCA_044236565.1 Algoriphagus sp.
GGCACCTTTTGAATTGGCAAAGAGTAATTCTTCTGCCGCAGACCGAATGAACGGGCTATCGTGTCGTCCAAATTCGCAGGTAGCGGTAAACCAAAGTGGGAGTTGGGCTTGATTCGGCCAATTTTCTAAGTCCTGAACCTTAAAAATCTCTTCCGCACTGAGGGTGGTTTCATTTCCATGCCCCACATAATTGAGTAACAGGGTGCCCGAGTTGAGGCTTTCTAGGATTGCGTTTTTTGCAGCAGGAGATTCTTGCCTTCCTCCAGATTTGGTTTGTTCAAACCGGTCCAAGTACAATTTTTGGCTGCGGTAAAAGGGGATATTTTTTTCAAGATAGGTAGCATGAACTTCAGAGTCGCGCATGTGCACTCCATTGTCTCCATCGTCTGCCAAAAAGGTAATGGTCCTGCTCGGAAAGGCATCCCCCTGTTTTTCATAGCTACTACTTTTTTCCAGCCAACTTTTTGCTTCCTCAAAGGTGATGGCTGGTACGCGCCCGACCCCAATTTGCAAGAGCGCATCTCCCGCTATACTTTCTTCCCATTCTCCTGATCCCCAATCCAATATTCCGAAGTAATCGTCCGAACTGTAGGTGGTCAAGGGATCTAAACTGGATCTGCTGGTGTAGATAGGAACTAAATTGGGACGACCTCCCAACTTCCTTTTGTAGTCAAAAGTGCCTTTGCCCAGAAGCAGCACATTTTTTAGCTGCTTGCCCTGGTGGTATTCCTGTGCGATGTAATTTCGAATTGCGCTGAGATCCGGATTGCCATAGCCCATCCAATCGTAGATTTCTGAAGTAAGTACAACCTGGGTTGGGATCCCTTGGCTGGCTTTGAACTCCTGAAACTGTTGCGCCACCTGCTTCAGCTGAGGAACAGTGATTACCATCAATTCTATTGAGCTGGGCTTTGTGCTTTTGGGGGCAATGGCCTTTATGTTTCCCAGTTCCTTTGCATTTTTTGGAGAAAAAAGCAGCCATTTTTTTCCTAGAGCTGATTTGCCTTGGGCATACAGAATCGGCTTGTGAAAGTTGCTAATCTCCCAAGTTTGAAGGCCTGTCTCTAGGGAGATTGGGTTTTCTTGTTTCCCAAAAAACATCCCCTCTTTTAAAGATGAGTTGGTAAATGGAATCCCAACTAAAGCAGCATCCAGATGTCCAGATCCTGTACCTTGAAAGCTGAATCTTAGTTGGTCTAGACGATCTCCCTTTGGGGTAAAGGTTTTATAAATAATCACCTCATTGCCCTTGACGGCATAGGTGCTGTTGGAGATTGGAGAAAAAACAACCTCTTCCACTTGTTCTGCATCGGTCCAAATACGGATGGAAGAGGGACCCGTAGACTGGCTCATCAACCGGCTGTGGAGGAGCCAGGGGGCAGTAGTTCCTGCATTTTTCCCAAAATTGATCGTTAAACTTTGGCCTTGGCGGATGGGAAGTGAATACCATGATCTTCCCGAATTGAGTAGGTTGATTTTTTCTTCTTTTACTGCAAGGAGCTGGTACCAAACGGCAAGGTTACTGGGAGAAGTAGCAGTTCCATTTCTTGTTTCAATCCTTTTTGGGCCTGATTTTTTGCCCAGCACATAGCGGAGGGTATCGCTGTAAAGGTGATGGGAATAGGTCAGCTCTCCAGCTTCGGTAAACTCAGAACTGTGGGGTCCTGCCAAGTAAAAAAAGAGTTGATTGTCCTCGAGCCAGGTAGGGATTTCCTGAGGACGCAATTGCGCTGAATCCAGCACTTGAGGAAGCATGCCCGGATATCCATAGAGGGCAACTTCCTCCAAACTTCCAAAACCCAGTTTGCGAGCTTGATCAGCGCTAAGTTTGTACACTCCCGGCTCCGTCACGCCTGCAGTGAAGCGATAGGTTTGGGAGAAGGTAGTGTGGCTGAACAGTCCCAAAAAAAGCAGAAGGGCAACCCCTTGCTTGCTCATTTTTTATGCAGCAGGTTTTCCAACCCCGAAAGTAGGAGGTAGGCAAGAATCACTAGAGGAATACCGGCTAATTGTAACCATGCGAAGCAAAATGCGCCAAAAAATAATAGGGTATAGCGATAGGCATTGTCTGCGAAACTGCTGTTTTTAAACTTCAAGGCAATTAGCGGAAGTTCGGCAACCAAAAGTAAGCTTGTGATCCAAGCAAGTACTACCAAAGCGATGGGGCTGCTTAGCCAGGGGGCCAACTCTGGCCAATGGGCAGCCAAGTGAGGAACTGTGGTAAGCAGCAGGGCATTGGCAGGTGTAGGGAGACCAATAAATCGATCACTTTGTCGGGTGTCCAAATTGAACTTGGCCAGTCTGTAGGCAGACAGCAAAGGAACAATGAGCGTCAGATTAGGGAGAAATTGGGAGTCAGTTTGGGTCTTGGTAAGGGAATACAGGAGGATACCGGGAAGTACACCGAAGGAGACGACATCTGCCAAGGAGTCAAGCTCTTTACCCATATCGCTTTGAACCTTCAGCAGTCGGGCTACAAATCCATCAAAAAAATCAAAGGTGGCCGCTAGGATCACAAAATAGGCCCCATAAAGCGGTTGTCCATCCAGAACCCAGATGATTCCCAATACTCCAGAAAGGAGGTTCAGAAGGGTGATGAAGTTGGGGAGCTGTGCTTTAAGGTTCACGAGTATGCTTTTAGGCCTACAAAAGGATTGTTTTTTTTCTCATAACCAATGCTGGTTTCTGGGCCATGTCCTGGAAAAATCACCGTTTCTTCCGGGAGCACAAATAGCTGGGATTTGATTTTTTCCAGGAGTTGGGCATGATTTCCACCTGGCAAGTCGGTACGACCGATACTACCTTTGAAGAGTGCATCTCCAGCAATGCAGCGTTTGCTCGCTTCATGGTAGAATACCAAGTGCCCTGGGGCATGTCCTGGAACAAAAATACAGCGTAATTTTTCTTTGCCGACCTGAATTTCTTGTCCTTCAACTAGAAATGAGCTTGATGTAGATGGAACATAGTCTCGAAAGCCATAGTTGGGTGCATACACTTCTACTGATTTTAGGACTGGAACTTCCAAAGCGTGAATTTGTAGCGTTACCTGAAACCGATCGATGGCCCAGGCATTGCCCAGCACATGGTCGATGTGGCAGTGGGTGTTGAGCAGTTGGGTGACCTGCAATTTTTCTTTACGGATAAATGCTTCCAACTCCAGATTTTCCTCTTCTGTGTAGCACCCTGGATCAATTAATGTGGCTGTGCCCTCCTCATCGTAAAGCAGGTAGGTATTCTCTTGAAAAGGGTTGAAGGTGAAGCACTTGATGTGAAGCATGTGAAAAGTCGAAGAGATTAAAGCAAAGTAAAGAATTATGGGCTTAATTTAGGACATGGAAATTGATTTTTTAATCATTGGACAAGGGTTGGCTGGTTCTGCCTTGGCCTATCGATTAATTAAAGAAGGCAAAAAAGTCGTGCTGCTGGATCAGCCTGAAGCGAATCGAAGCAGTCAGGTGGCGGCCGGTTTATTCAATCCTGTGACCGGAAGGAAAATGGTCAAAACCTGGAAAGGGGAACTCTTATTTCCAGAGATTGTGCCTTTTTACCAGGAGCTAGAAGAGGTGACAGGCAGGAGATTTCTGACCCAGCAATCCATTTACCGTCCATTTCTATCTATCGAAGAGCAAAATGAGTGGATGGGCCATTCGAGCGATTCTGCTCTACAGCCCTTTGTTCAAAAAATTGAGGTGGAGAGCCAGCATAAAAATCTTAAAGACCCTTTTGGAGGAGTCAAGCTTCAACAATCTGGCTGGCTTGATATCCCCACTTTGTTGGAAGGGATGGTTGCCTTTTTTGGGGATAGATTGATTCAGGAAGAGTTTAAGGAAGAAAATCTATTGCAAGAAGGGGATTCTGGCTGGAGTTATGGAGACCTCAAGGCCAAGGCATTGATTTATTGCAATGGATTGGGCTCGATGCAGTCCCGGTTTTTTTCATTTCTGCCTTTTGCACCTGTCAAAGGGGAGATCTTAGAATTAAAGCAGGATTTTTCGCCTCCTTTTATTGTGAATAGGGGAGTTTTTCGTGTGCCTTTGGCCAATGGAAATTTCAGGGTAGGGTCCACCTATACTTGGCATGACTTAGAGGTAGGGCCAACAGAAACAGCCAAAAACGAGTTGCTGGAAAAGTTAACCGAGGTGGTTCGTGTGCCGGTTCAAGAGATTTGTGGACACAAAGTGGGGATTCGACCTGCGACAAAAGATAGAAAACCATTTTTGGGGAAACATCCTGAAGCACAAAGCGTTTACATCTTCAATGGATTTGGGGCTAAAGGAGTGTCTTTGGTTCCTTATTTTAGTGCGGCAATGCGGGATTTTCTTTTGGAAGGGCACCCACTACCGGAGGAAGTTTCGATCTCTCGGTATTTTACCTATATTTAAAACCTAACTCAATCGTTGGAAATGCGAATGCGTGTATTTCGATACCTTTTTTTAATCCTCTTTCTTGGCTGCGGGGCGGAAGCATGGGCTCAATTTGATCAGGAGCGCTTTGGTAAAAACCGGGTGCAGCACAAGGAGTTCAGCTGGTATTTCTATACTTCAGCCAATTTTGAGGTCTATTACTACGACAAAGGCGGCGTAAATGCCAAGATGGCCATTGAGTTTTTAGAGTCTGAATTCAATAAGTTGACTCAAAACATTGGCTATGTAGCCTACACGAAGCCCCGAATTTACCTATACAATTCCCCAGAAGAGCGTCTGCAGAGCAATTTGGACCTCAATGCGCAGCAATATACCGAAGAGGGACAAACCAAATTTACTCGACTTGCTGCAGAGGTAGCCTACAAGGGGCGGATGGATTTGTTTAAGGAGGATTTATTGTTTGCCACTTCCAAGGTTATTGTCCGAGAGATGCTCTATGGAGCTTCCGTGGCCGATGCCTTTCAAGCCAACCTGATCACTAATTTTCCAGATTGGTATGTGGATGGGATTGCAAATTACCTTGCCAAAGGCTGGAGCCGCGAAATGGACGATTACATTCGCCGCTATTCGAAGAATACCTCCAATCCAAAGCTTCAT
>JBIIGH010000021.1:0-18031 GCA_044236565.1 Algoriphagus sp.
ACACATTTTTTTCCAGGTATTCGGGTACGCCTTATGCCTGGAAAAAAATGTGTGAGCGCCCAGATTTGGACTTGATTTACATCGCAACTCCTTGGGAATGGCATACCCCAATGGCGGTCTATGCGATGGAATCAGGTAAGCATGCAGCTGTGGAAGTGCCTGCAGCGCGTACTCTAGAGGAGTGCTGGCAGCTCGTGGAAACTTCCGAGCGCACCAAAAAGCATTGCATGCAGTTGGAAAATTGCTGCTACGATTTCTTTGAGCTGATGACCTTAAAGATGGCTCGCGAGGGCTTCTTTGGAGAGGTAGTGCACGTTGAGGGAGCTTATATCCACGATTTGCTATGGCTCAACTTTGACAAGGATAAGGGATATCAGGGCATGTGGAGGCTAGAGGAGAACTTCCGAAATGGCAATTTGTACCCTACACATGGTTTGGGTCCGATCTGTCAACTTCTGAATATCAACCGCGGAGATCAGATGGATTATTTGACCTCTTTGTCTTCCAATGATTTTCAGATGCAGAAAAAAGCCCAGGAACTGGCAGCACAGGATTCCTTCTGGAATGGCTATGCGGCAAAGACCTATCGGGGCAATATGAATACTACCGTCGTAAAAACGAAACTTGGAAAAAGCATCGTAATTCAACACGATGTAACCTCCCCAAGACCTTATTCACGATTGCACGTAGTGAGTGGTACGGAGGGATACGCACAAAAGTACCCAGAGCAAAAAGTGGCCAAAGGCCATAGCTGGATGAAAGAAGAGGAGATGAAGGCGCTCAAAGAAAAATACACTCCGGAGATTGTCCAAAAGGTTGGTGAACTCGCCAAGCAGATTGGAGGCCATGGAGGCATGGATTTCATGATGGACTGGAGGCTGATCGATTGTTTGCGCAATGGACTTCCTCTGGATCAGGATGTGTACGATGCTGCTTTGTGGAGTTGCATCACTCCGATGAGTGAGTGGTCTGTGGCCAACCGTTCCAATTCCATAGATATTCCTGACTTTACGGGAGGACACTGGAAAACCAATGCACCTGTGGAGATTACCTTGAAGGGTGGAGGGACGACGAAGGTACGGGTTTAAAAAAGTAGCAAGTAGCTGGTATCAAGTATCAAGTAGTGATTACTTTTAGAAGCAAGATACAAGAAACAAGAGATTAGACTTATTCCTACCAAAACGAAAATCCTGCTTATTGAGCAGGATTTTTTTTGACTTCTAATTTCTTGGCTCTAATCTCTTTCTTCTTCCTAAAGTATAATTAGAAAACTACCTATCGGAGGTATGTCTTCGCTTTCGCATCTCTTCAGCCACTTCCTGGTCGCTCGCTAAGGAACTTTGTTCGAGCTGTTGAACGATGCGTTCGTGGTTTTCATCGTCCCGATTTTGAGAAAGTTTTGCGCTAGCTTGAATCTCCTTGATCTCGATTTCAAAGCCTACTAAGGCACGAATTTGACCTTCCAAATAGGTTGGCGTCATGGTTTCTACCTGAACCCGATTGGGCCGCCCTGTTTCATACTGATCCACCAAGGATTTGAGGTGGTGCATGAGTTCCTCCCCTTCGATCAGCCTCACTTTTCCATAGACATGTACGGCTAGGTAATTCCAGGTAGGTACATTTTCGTGGGTGTACCAAGATGAGGAGATGTACGCATGCGGGCCTTGAAACACCACCAATACTTCCCCTGCTTGAGCGAGTTGCTTCCACTGAGGGTTAGCTTTGGCAAGGTGTCCATGAAGGATGAACTTTCCATTTGATTTCTTTTCCAAAAATAAAGGCAGGTGAGTGGCCCAGGGCTTTCCATCCACTTGTGAATAGAGCGTCGCAAAAGCGTTTTTTTGAATAAATTCCTGAACTTCAGTTTCGGTTTCCCAGGAGTTGAGCGGATGGATGTACATGGAAATATGGAGTAATGCCGGACATAGTTGCGCAAACTGCGTCTTCGCTGAAAATTACTAGTAAATTTTACTAAGGCTCCTCAAGGTAAGCAACAAAAAACTAATTTAGTGGAATGAACAGTTCTACGGACCGACTGGAGCTAGCGGCGAGATTTGTAAATACGACGGGAGCTCCAATTTTTTTGACGGGTAAAGCGGGTACAGGAAAAACAACTTTTCTTCGGGACCTTGCGGCGCATACACACAAACGCTATGTCATCTTAGCCCCTACGGGCATTGCTGCCCTCAATGCGAAGGGAGTGACGATTCATTCGCAGTTTCTGTTTCCTTTTGGTTCTTTTTTACCGACTCGAGAGCCAGAAGGAAATTTCACGGATCGGCAAGGGTTTTTTACCCAACAAACCTTGGCACGGCGGCATCCCTTGAATCAGCTTAGAAGGAAGGTGCTCAAGGCCATTGACCTCTTGGTGATTGATGAAGTCAGCATGCTGCGTGCCGATATTTTGGATGCGATTGATTACCGCATGCGTCATGTGAAGGGCAACTATCAGGTTCCTTTTGGGGGAGTTCAAGTGCTGTTGATTGGGGATTTGTACCAGTTGCCTCCAGTGGTCAAGGACGAAGAATGGACTATTCTCAGCCGATTTTACAACTCCATGCACTTTTTCGAAGCGAAAGCTTTGCAGCAGTCGGGGATGGTTTACTTGGAGTTGGACAAGATTTTCCGGCAGCAGGACGAAACCTTTATTCGCATTTTGAATAACCTGCGGGACAATAAATCTACCCCAGAGGACGTGCGCCGGCTCAACCAACAGTATAAAACCTTGGATGAGATTCAGGAGCTGATGCCTTGCATCACGCTGACGACACACAATTACAAGGCGGACGAACTGAATTTGCGGGAGCTGCGAAGTTTGGCTAGCCCTTCCTTTTTTTACGACGCAGATTTAGATCGGGAATTTCCTGAAAGCATGTTTCCACTGCCTCCCATCTTAGAATTGAAAGAAGGAGCTCGAGTGATGTTTATCAAGAATGATTCCTCAGGCAATGGGTCCTACTACAATGGGAAGTTGGCGACCGTGATTCATTTGGCTCCAGATGAGGTTGAGGTACAACTAGATGACAGTGCCGATAGATATGTTTTGAAGAAGGAGTTGTGGGAGAATAAACGCTACCAGCTCCATGCAGAGACCAAAGAGCTAGAAGAAGAAGTCATCGGAACTTTCTCCCAATACCCCGTTAAACTTGCCTGGGCAGTGACCGTGCATAAAAGTCAGGGGCTTACCTTTGACAAAGCCATTGTGGATGTGGGTCAGGCTTTTGCTTCGGGGCAGGTCTATGTGGCACTGAGTAGGCTAAGGAGCTTAGAGGGGTTGATTTTGCGCACGCGCATTCAAACCGAGGTGATTTTTTCGGACGCAAAGGTGGTTGGATTTACGCAAGAAAAGTCCAGTCAGCAGGATTTACCGGAGCTCCTACAGGTACACCAACAACAGTATTTGTTCCAATTGGTGGAGCGAACCTTTGAGTTGGACAGTTTGATCGGGGCACTGATCCAGTTTCAGAAAGATCAAGATTCCTCCCTTGAGTTTGAGGAGGAAGAGATGCAGGCAGACCTACCTGCCTTGTACAGACTTCTGGATGTGGAGCGGGAAAATACCCGGAAATTCCGTCAGCAGTTGCAGTTTTTGATTCAGAATAAAGAAGAGGAGCGCTTACTGGAACGCTTGGAAAAAGGGGCTGCCTATTATTTAGAGTTATTGTTGGAGGGGATGAAGATTTTGCTGCGCCATTTGGTGAAAATTGAGCGGCTATCTCGAGTGAAGAGTTACCAGCAATCCATGGAGGAGTTGGAACTGGAGTTTCTTTCCAAGTACACTGCCATCGCGCGAAGTAGTATGCTGATTCAAGGAATTTTTAAAGGCGAAGGAATTGGATCTTTGGATGCAGTGGATTTGCGAATCCGACAAGTTCGACAGCAGCTGGTGTCCCAATTTCGAGAGGCAATGCCTGCCGCTTCGACTACCAAAAATAAGACGGGAAAGAAGAAATCTTCCAAACCCAAAGTCGAGAAAGAGAAGAAGGAGGATACGAAGGAACAAAGCATTCGGCTTTTCCTAGCTGGAAAAAGCAGGGAGGAAATTGCTGCCGAACGGGGCTATACCTTGGGTACCATCCTGACACATCTCAGTCATGGAGTCAAAACGGGGCAAATTCAGGTAGAAGCCTTGGTGGATCAGGAAGCGATCTGGGAGATTCAAGGGGTGACCGAAAAACCAGGCTCCTTAAAGGCTTATTTTGAACACTTTGCCGGCAAGTACGATTACGACACCTTGAGGTTGGTTTTGAACTCGGAGAAAGGGGTGGTTTGATAGGAAATTATCAATACATCTTCTCGGTCAACACACTCATTATCGCGCGAATTCCTTCCTTGTAATTCCCTAGACGTAGGTTTTCATTGGGGCTGTGCTGGTTGTTGTCTGCATTGACCGTAGGTATGGTGACAGCAGGAATGCCAAGCGCATCTACGAATGGAGAGATCGGGATGGATCCACCGGAAATACGAATCTGTACTGGGTCCTGTCCAAAAGCTCGGTTCATGGCTTTTCGCAACCAGGCTCCAGTGGGAGAGTCCATAGGCGTACGGAATGCCTGATAGGAAATCGAAGTGCCTACTTTGACGATTTTAGGATGATCCATTCGCTCTTCATCGGTTGGATCCTTTTCTGTGATGTAGAATCCCTGCTTGCGGATGTGGGTTTTGATCAGTTCAAACAAGCGTACTGGATCGGACTCGGGAACCAGTCGCATGTCGAGTTCGGCTAGAGCTATCGCAGGAATAATCGTGGTGGCTTGGGCTCCAGTGTAACCCGCAGAAAGGCCTTTGATGTTGAGCGAAGGGTAGTTGATACTCTCTTGGTAGGTTTGGCCTACCTGATCTGTGCGGCCTAGGCCCAAACGCTTTTTGACAGCAGGCTCGTTGTCAGGTACGGCAGCAAAGATTTTGCGCTCCGTCTCGGAAAAGGTGATGCCGTCGTAAAATCCTGGAATCACCACGCGGCCATTTTCGTCTTTCATGGAAGACAGCAATTGAGACATCAGTAAGGCAGGGTTGGGGGCATAATTTCCGTAGTGACCACTGTGCTGAGGAAGCTTGGGGCCATAGGTGGTCAAGAAAAGTTCAGAGATGCCTCTGGCACCATAGCTAAGTGTTGGCAGGTTGGAGGTGTGACGTGGTCCATCCATGATCAGCATGAGGTCTGCAGCAAGCTTTTCCTTGTATTTGATGACTGCAGCGGGAAGTCGAGGTGAACCTTGTTCTTCTTCAAAGTCTAGGATGATTTTTACGGAGTAGTCGGGCGAAATTCCAGCTGCAGTGAGGGCATCCCAAGCGGTGAGGAACATGGCCAAAGGACCTTTGTCATCCGAGGTGGAGCGGCCAAAAATACGCCAGTCAGCATTGTATTCGGTTTGAAGCTTTTCCATTGGGAGTTGTTCCCAAGTGCCATTTGCCGATTGGGCTTTGAGAACGGGTTGGTAGGCATCTTTCTGGTCCCACTTGCTGATATCTACCGCTTGCCCATCTACGTGAAAGTAAAATAGGGCTGTTTTTTTAGCATTCGGTTGCTTTCTCTCTACGAGAAGTAAGGGGATTCCACCTGTTTCCAATTGGGCTACAGACCAATTTCTTGCCATGAATGCCTTTTCGCACCAGGCAATGTTCACTGCGATTTGCTCCGGAAATACCGCATCGTTGGGCATGGAAACTAGTTCGTTCAAGAGATCGAGGCCTGACTGCCATTGTTTTTCGGTGAGTGCATCCAATTGCCCTTTGTCGAGGGTTTGAGCGGATAGGCTGATGCCAACTAAAAGAAATAGGGTGGTGAACAAGGAGCTTCGCATGCGGAGAGGGTTTTTCGAAAAGTAAGAAAAAGGGATGGCTTCAGCAATTCGTCTAAGTAAAAGTCCAATCCATTTAAGAAGGTGGAGTTTTAAGTAGATTTTATTCAAGGCATCCTAGCCATTCGGAAATTGCACGCAATGTTGTATTTTCAAGCCATGCAACGACGTCCTTTCCTCCAAAAAGTAGGTGCACTCAGTGCGGGATTGATTTCCCTTCCTTTTCTGAGTTACAGCACTACCCAACTTCCAAAAGCTACCCGACTCAAGTTTATCACTGCTTCGGATGGGCACTGGGGGCAGCCCAATACAGATTTTGCTTTGTCACATCAAAATTTGATCGATGCCATCCACCGGGAAAAAGGAGTTGATTTTGTGGTCTTCAATGGGGATTTGATTCACGATACCCCTTCATTTCTGCCTGAGGTGAAGGCGGTTTATGATCAAGTTCAATTCCCAACCTTCGCCACGCGTGGCAATCACGATCGGGTGGATGCGGAGACCTTTGCACGGGTGATGGGCCATACCACCAATCATTCGTTTGTGGTGAAAGACGATTATGGAGTTGTATTATTGGACTCTTCTAATCTAGCGGGTGATTACCTCTGCGCGGATTTGAATTACCTGAAGGGAGTATTGACTTCGTTTGAAAAGCTAGAGCAGGTGTATGTATTCATCCATATTTCTCAGCAGGATTGGACCCGAAATGGTGTCGCATGCCAAGCCTTTATGGATTTGATCGCTTCTTACGAAAATGTTCGCGCCACTTTCCATGGACATGACCACGATCTAGATGGGCTGATGGTGTATCGAACCAAACCATTTTTATGGGCAGGACACTTTGGAGGTTCTTGGGGTAACCCATTTCCTAGCTACCGGGTATGCGAAGTAGGAGAGGATGGTAAGGCTGTCACTTACCTAAAGACCATAAAAGAAGGGATGCTGTTAAATCAACATCCCTTATAATCTTGGCTGATTACTGTTAAACTTGGCCTAGCCTAATTTTTTCTCTACCCACTGCCTTGCATTCACAAAGGCCTCCATCCAAGGAGTCACTTCATCGTGACGATCGCTTGGGTACTGCGCCCAGTTCCAAGGCTTGATGCTGCGCTCAATGTGTGGCATGATCGCTAGGTGTCGACCGTCGGCAGAAGTGATGCCTGCTGTCGCAAAGTCCGAACCGTTCGGATTTCCTGGATAAGCGGCATAGCCGTACTTCATCGCAAAATGGTAGGCATTTTCGCCTTTTGGAAGCGCAAATTTACCTTCTCCATGTGCCAACCATACGCCTAGGCGCTGTCCACTTAGGCTTCCTAGCATCACGGAAGTGTTTTCAGGAACGGTTACATTCACAAAGGAAGATTCAAGCTTATGGCTGTCATTGTGCAGCATTTTAGGCTTTTCAGCGTGATCTGGAGTAATCAGACCTAATTCAATCATCAATTGGCAGCCATTGCAAACCCCCAAGGAGAGGGTGTCTGGTCGTGCATAAAATGCATCCAAGGCCTGCTTCGCTTTAGGGTTGTATAGGAATGCACCCGCCCAACCTTTGGCAGAGCCCAATACATCTGAATTGGAGAATCCTCCCACGAATACGATCATTTGGACATCAGACAAATCTTCTCGGCCAGAAATTAGGTCGGTCATGTGAATGTCTTTGACTTCAAATCCTGCTAGCCAAAGGGAATATGCCATTTCTCGGTCTCCATTCACCCCTTTTTCACGGATGATCGCTGCAGTCGCTTTTCCTTTTTTGGTGCGGAAGGGATCAAGGCCTAGTGGGGCCATCTTTCCTTCCCAACCTGGAGCGAAACTGTACTGCAGGGGCTGATTTTTGTAATTCGTAAATCGCTCAAGTGCTAGCTTTTCGCCGCTTTGCTTTCGATCCAGCAGGTAAGAAGAGCGGTACCAGATATCTCGCCACTCGGCAATGTCGAGGCTATGGTCGGCAAGTTGCAGTTTCCCGTTCAAGGTCACTTCACCCAATGTGATGAAGTCAATTTCAGCTTTTGCTAGCAATTCTTCCACCTTTCCTGTGTTGGCTACTTGAATGAGAATTCCTGGATTTTCAGAGAAGAAGGCTTTGACAAGGTCTTTTTCTGGAAGTTGGGTTGCGTCTACCTGTATGCCAGTCGATGAATTTGGAAAGCACATTTCCAATAAGGCAGTGAGGATGCCTCCCGAAGAAATATCGTGGCCAGCTAGAATTAAACCCTGAGCGATTAGGTGCTGTACCGCTTCGAAGGCCTTGGCAAAATAGGTTGCATCGACTACGGTAGGTGGTGTTTGGCCTACTTTGTTGAGTACTTGATAGAGAGAAGATCCGGCAAGTTTGGCGGTATCCTTGGAGAAGTCTAGGTACAACACCCGAGTGCCTTCTTGAGGAATGAGCGCGGTTTTCACCGTCTTTTGAATATCTGAACATTCGCCAATGGCCGAGATAATCACTGTTCCTGGAGAATAGACTACCTTTCCGTCAGGATATTTCTGGGTCATGGACAGGGAGTCTTTGCCTGTAGGAATATTGACGCCCAAGGCGATGGCAAACTCAGAAACTTCCTGTACTGCTCGGTAGAGGCGGTCGTTTTCGCCCTTGTTTTTTGCAGGCCACATCCAGTTAGCAGAAAGGGAAATACCCTTCAATCCATCCGTGATGGGGGCAAAGATCAAATTGGTCAGTGCTTCTGCAATGGCCAAGCGGCTTCCGGCCTCTGGATTGGCCAGGGCGGCTACAGGAGCATGCCCGATGGAGGTGGCGATGCCTTTTTGACCGGTAAAATCAAGAGCCATCACCCCCACATTGTTGAGGGGCAATTGGATTTCCCCGACAGTCTGCTGGGTAGCAACGCGACCAGTTACGGAGCGGTCCACCTTGTTGGTTAACCAATCCTTACAAGCCACTGCCTCAAGTTGAAGTACTTCTTTGAGGTAGGTAAGGAGTAAGCTTACTTCGTGGGAGCTGTCTGCAAATGCGGAACCCTTCTCACTTACATCTTCAAGGATTGTTTTTGGCGAAGAGCCAAAGAGGTAGCCGAGATTCCAGTCTACTGGTTTTTCGCCTGTTTTCTGGTTTTCAAATTTGAAGTGCATGTCTCCGGTCGTCTCGCCCACTACGTAGAAGGGTGCACGCTCGCGCTCGGAGAGTTGTTGCAATAGCGGAATGTCTTTTTTGCCTACGACCAAGCCCATTCGTTCTTGGGACTCGTTGCCAATGATTTCTTTGGCAGATAGGGTGGGGTCTCCTATGGGAAGTTGGTCAATGTGAATGGTACCCCCGGTGCTTTCGACCAATTCAGAAAGACAGTTGAGGTGTCCTCCTGCGCCGTGATCGTGGATGGAGACGATCGGGTTGTTTTCGCTCTCTGCCATGGCCCGGATCACGTTGGAAACGCGCTTTTGCATTTCAGGATTGGAGCGTTGGATGGCATTGAGTTCGATGGCATTGGATAGCTCGCCTGTATTCAAGGAAGATACTGCGGATCCACCCATGCCGATGCGGTAATTGTCACCGCCCATGATCACGATTTGGTCACCAGCTTTAGGCTCTGCTTTCTTGGTGTACTTGGCGTTGGTAAATCCTACCCCACCTGCAAGCATGATGACCTTATCAAAACCGTGCTGTTTCTCGTTTTCCTCGTGTTCGAAGGTAAGTACCGAGCCAGCGATGAGGGGCTGGCCAAATTTATTTCCAAAGTCAGAGGCTCCATTGGAGGCCTTGATGAGGATGTCCATTGGGCTTTGGTAGAGCCAAGGACGATTGGGTAGATTTTTTTCCCAGCTACGCCCTGCTTCTGATCGAGCGTAGGAAGTCATGTACACGGCTGTGCCAGCAAGTGGGATGGAAGCCGTGCCTCCAGCAAGGCGGTCACGAATTTCTCCACCGGCACCGGTAGCGGCACCATTGAAGGGCTCTACGGTGGTGGGGAAGTTGTGCGTTTCTGCTTTGAGGGAAAGGACCGTGTCGATTTCTCGAGCTTCAAAAAAATCTGCTTGATGCTGCGTTTTAGGAGCGAATTGCTGGATGCGTGGTCCCTGTACAAAAGCCACGTTGTCTTTGTAGGCAGAAGCAATCCGGTTGGGATGACGCTTGGAAGTTTCCTTGATCAATTGGAAAAGTGTCATCGGCTTTTCTTCGCCATCGATGATGAAGGTACCGTTGAAAATCTTGTGGCGGCAATGCTCTGAGTTGACCTGTGAAAAGCCAAATACTTCCGAGTCTGTGAGCGGTCGTCCAAGCTGTGTAGCCACCTGGTTGAGGTAGTCGACTTCTTCTTGGCTTAGTGCAAGCCCTTCACTTTTGTTGTAGGAGGCAATGTCTGTAATCGCTTTGACTGGCTCGGGCTGGAGCTGAATGTCAAAAATTTCTTGATCCAAGCCCTCATAGGCTTTTTGAAGCATGGGATCAATCTGCTCACCGGGTTGAAGTGGAATAAATTCCTCGATTCGCTGAATTCCTTGGATACCCATATTTCCCGTGATTTCTACCGCATTGGTAGACCAGGGGGTGATCATTTCTTTGCGTGGTCCTGAGTAAGTACCGCTAATTTTATCCGTTTGGATGGCTTTTGCCTCCCCAAAAAGCCAGCTTAACTTTTGTAAGTCTTCTGTGTGCAGGGGTTGAGGTACTTGAACTCCATAAATGAGTTTCTGTGGGGATTCAAAGAAGAAAATCATGTCCTTGGGCGGGTAAGTTGCAAAGGTAAGAATTTGGCTTTTAGATCGTAAAAAGTAGGGCTAAGTTTTTGCGTTTTTAGTCGGATTATTTGAGGGTTGTATGGACTAGGAATTCGACTCATTTTTTTACGTCTGTTGCAGGTAAGAAACCGTGGCCGCGATGAGTTGTCCGTGTCCTACAGGAAGTTGAATGAGTTTTAGCTGCGGTACTTTGGAGGTGAATCGCTCCAGATTTTTGGGAGACACCATGCGGTCAAACTCTCCCAAAAACACAGTTACGGGAATGGGATGCTGCCGCAGTTGCCGGATGATGGTTCCTAATTGCAAGTTGATGCCGCCTAGCACCTTCCAAACTAGGTAGGCTTGCGCTCTTTTGGAGCGAGTTTCAAGTTGGGTCTTGACAAACTTTACGAGACTTTTCTGAAGTAACCCAGTTGTCTTTAGTCCATCTACTAAGGTGAAAAATCGCTGTGGTCGAAATACTACCTGTTTGAATAGGGGTTGGATGCTATTGGGGTAGTTACTTATGCTGTACCAGAGACCTGTTTTTATGCCGTCGGGAGCCAGGAGGCTAAGGCTACTGATTCGCTCGGGAAGCAACTCATAACTGAGCAAGGCAAACTTACCACCCATGCTGTAGCCCACCAAATGAAAGGTGTCGATTGACTCTTGCTGGAGTAGGGATAGCAGGATGGCTTTCCAATCCTCTTTTTTGAGGGCTTTTTCAGAACTGTTCCAACTGCTTTTGCCGTGGTAGATGAGGTCTACAAAAAGGAAGCGCTGCTTGGGTGTACGGAGTTTGTCAAAGGCGAGTAGGTCTTGGTAGTTCTGCCCATAGCCATGGAAGAATATCCAAACCTCCGAACCTTTGCCGAAACTGCGGTAGGCTAGTTTACCAGTTGGGTGCTTGACAAATTCCATTTGAGTAAAATTAACTTTTGTGAAAAGTATATTCTGAAAAACAATTAGTAATAGGTGGAATCTCTTTTAAAAATTTTATTTCTTTTTAATCAAATAGGCAATCAAATATTCTTTAAAACACTAGCAATATAGTTCGTTTTGAAATAATATTTTTAAATAAAACCATGGAAACTTTAAACAAACAAATAGTTTCCTTAGTTTTGCACTCAAATTTAAAGGAGTGGTGGAGACTAGGCAACGAATATTAGAGATAGCTACTGAGCAGTTTGCCCGTTTTGGCGTGCGTACGTTTACCATGGAGGACTTGGCGAGGCAGGCGGGGATTTCCAAAAAGACCATTTACCAAGAGTTTGAGGACAAGAAGGATTTAGTTAAAGCGGTATTTGCTGCCATTTTGGAAGAAGATCAGCAGAAGCTTTCTTTTATTCTAGAGCAAGGGGATGGAGTCATCGAACACTTGGTGAAGACCTCCCAAATGATGCGTGATCGACTTACCTCTATTAATCCGCTGGTGATCCTAGAGGTACAGAAATTTTATCCAGAGGCCTGGAAGCTTTTTGAATCTTTTAAGGATCAAACCATCCAAAAAGACTTGGTCAACGTATTGGAACTTGGAAAGCAGCTGGGGTATTTCCGACTTGAAATTGATTCTCGAATACTTGCTAAAGTGCGCTTAACTCAAATTACTACTGCTTTTGATCCGAAAAATTTTGCAGATCCAGAATACAATTTGCTTGAAGAGCAGCTGGTGATTCTGGACCACTTTCTTCACGGTATTTTTACAGAGAAAGGAAGACAAGCATTTCTAGTACAAAAAGACCTATTGAATTAAACCAACTAGTATATGAAAAAATACCTACTCCTACTTGCTTTGGTAGGGCTAAGTGCTTCCCAAGTAGCTGCCCAACAGCTGGTGGAACTGAAGCTTGAAGATGCCCTAACCTATGCCTTGGAAAATAATCCAAGTGCTAAAAATGCACGCTTGCAGCTGCTGATTTCCAAGGCCACCATCAAGGAAACTACCGCAAGAGGATTGCCACAAATTAATGGAGCCTACAACTTGGATTACAATCCAAGAATTCCGGTGGTATTTCTACCCAACCAACCGCCATTTGGAGATCCTTCCAATCCAAGCGATGTCATTCCGGCACGATTTGGTGTGAGTTATTCTTCTGGACTAGGGGTGACGGTTAGTCAAATGATTTTTGACGGATCATTTTTTGTTGGACTACGTGCCGCAAAAACGCTCTTGGAGCTGACCAATAAAGATTTGCAAAAAGCTGAAATCGATGTGGTTGAAAATGTGAAGAAGGCCTATTTCGGGGTTTTGGTAAATCAGCAACGCATTCGTCTTGCCGAAGCCAACTTGTCTCGAATCGATACGCTGCTCAAAGAAACAATTGCATTGCAGGAAGCAGGCTTTGTGGAAAAAGTGGATGTGTCACGAGTGCAAGTGCAGCGAAACAATACCTACACCCAGGTGCAACGTAGCCAAACGGGATTGGATATCAGCAAGCAAATTTTAAAGCTTCAAATGGGGATGCCAATGGAATATGAAGTGTTCTTGGCAGAGACTCTGGAGGAGTTGTCTCCCAAAGAAGAGACGCTTGCACTCCTAGGTGAAGAAGGAAAAGAGCGCGTGGAATTGGGACAAGTGTCCACACAGCTTACACTTGTTGGGCTAGATTTGAAAAATAACATGAGCCAATACATGCCTAAAATCGACTTTATTGGAAATACGCGTAGAAGTGGTGCAGGAAACGAATTAGACCGTGTATTCAACAAATCCAACTGGTTTGGTAGTTCCTTAGTAGGAGTCAGCATGTCTATTCCCATTTTTGATGGTTTTTCCAAGGCAGCACGAATCCAAAAGAATCGTGTCCAAATCAACCAGTTGGAGAACCAGCGTACATTTTTGAAAGACTCCTTCAAAACTGAATTGTATTCCGCCAAGGCTAATCTTAGAAATGACCTCAGCCTTTTAAAGGTACAGGAATCCAATTTGCAGTTGGCCACAGAGGTCTACCAGATTGCCCGAATTAAATACAAAGAAGGGGTGGGTTCTAACCTTGAAGTTGTGGAGGCTGATGCAGCCTTGATCCAAGCAGAAATCAATTACCTCGGTGCCATCTACGATGGCTTAATTTCCAAAATAAATCTTGAAAAAGCCCTGGGCTTGTTAAAGCCTAATTTGACAAACTAAACCAACGACCACACTCTATTTTATTCCTATGAAATCATTCCTAAACTTCGTCACCTTGCTTGCCCTTTCGCTAGGGGTAGCCTCCTGTGCGGGAGATGGCCTTGAGGCAAAAAAAGCTGAATTGGAAGCACTAAAGAGCCAACTTTCCGAGTTGACTACACAAATCAAAACTTTGGAGGCTGAGTTGATCGCTGCGGATCCTACATTCGCTGCTGCGGCCAAAAAGCCTTTATTGATCACCACGGTTCCTGCTAGAAAAGGGGAGTTTACCCACTTTGTGGAGGTGACTGGATCGGTGCTTTCCAAAAAGAATGTGAACATCAGTTCCGAGACACTTGGGAGAATTTTGGACATCCCAGCTATTGAAGGCATGCGCGTAACCAAAGGCCAGGTTTTGGCAAAGGTGGATTCAGAAGCCATCCAACGCAGTATCGAAGAATTAGAGAACAGCTTGTCTTTGGCAAGAACTGTATTTGAAAAGCAGGAGCGCCTTTGGAACCAAAAAATCGGTACTGAAATCCAGTATTTGGAAGCAAAAAGCAGAAAAGAAGGATTGGAGAAAAGCCTAGCTTCTTTGAAGACGCAATTGGGTAAATCTACCATTAAGGCACCTTTTAATGGAACAGTAGAAACTGTTCGCGTGCGTGTAGGGGAGTTGGTGCAGCCAGGAACTCCAATGTTCCAGTTTGTTGGAGAAAGTGACCTTTTTATTGAGGCAGATATTTCCGAAAGCTACATCGGTGCCTTGGCCAAGGGTGATTCTGTGGAAATTACTTTTCCATCCATCAACAAAACGATCACCACGAAAGTATCTGCAACTGGTGCGATCATAAACCCAAACAACCGCACGTTCAAGGTGGAGGTTTTCTTGCCTAGCCTTCCTGAAGTAAAGCCGAATATGATTTCGGTATTGAAAATTCAGGATTACAAAAACAGCGAAAGCGTAGTTGTTCCTTCTCATTTGATTCTTGCAGACACCAAGGGCGATTACCTCTTTGTTGTAGAGAATGGTGTAGCAAAGAAAAAGTATGTCAAACGAGGTTACACTTCAGGTGACGAAACTGAGATTGCAGAAGGCCTGTTGGGTACAGAAATCCTTGTTGAAAAAGGTTTCCGTGAAGTGGGAGATAATTTTAGTGTGAACGTAGCGAAGCAGTAATCATGGATACTCCTCAAAAATCAAATACGATCCGAGAGTTTGGATTGTCCAGCTTCAGCGTGGACAACTCCACTTCGATCATTATTTTGACCCTGATCATTACGGTTCTTGGATTAGGTGCTTACCGCACCATGCCCAAGGAAAGTTTTCCAGAAATCGTAATCCCTACGGTCTACATCGGGACTCCCTACCCAGGCAACTCGCCTGTGGATATGGAGAACTTGATCACCCGACCTATTGAAAAGCAGTTGAAATCCTTGAATAATGTGAAGGATATCAAATCTACTTCGGTACAGGACTTTTCCTCCATCGTAGTCGAGTTTACGCCTGGAGTAGAGCTTGCCAAAGCCATCCAAGATGTAAAAGATGCGGTAGACAAGTCAAAAAGCGAATTGCCAACTGACCTAGATCAGGATCCCAATGTCTTAGAGGTAAACACTTCTGATTTTCCGATCATGAACGTCAACATCTCTGGGCCTTATTCAGAGCAGGAGTTGAAGCGCTATGGGGAATACCTAGAAGACGCCATCGAGAAGCTACCGGAAATTTCCAAGGCAGACCTTGCAGGGACCATCGAGCGTGAGATTCAAATCAACGTGGACCCCTACAAAATGGAGTCTGTTGGAGTAAGTTTTAACGACATATCTGGGGCAATCCAAACAGAAAACATGACTGTTTCTGGTGGTAGCATTAAAAACGGTGATTTTGAACGTACGCTTCGTGTGGACGGTGAATTTACCAATCCAGAAGACCTTCTAGATATTGTAGTCAAAACGGATCAGCAGAAGATTGTGTATTTGAAAGATGTAGCCGAGATTAAGGATACCTTCAAAGACAGGACTTCTTATGCGCGCAGTAAAAATCTTCCAGTAATCACGATCAACGTGACCAAGCGAAGTGGGGAGAACCTGTTGGATGCTGCGGATAAAATCAAGGAAATTATTGAGACTACGAAAGCCAATCGCTTTCCAGAGAATTTAGAGATTTCAATTACCAATGATCAAAGTAAGCAAACTCGAATTCAGGTAAGTGATTTGGAGAACTCCATTATTTTTGGAATCATCCTAGTGGTCTTGGTATTGATGTTTTTTATGGGTTTCCGGAATGCCCTTTTCGTGGGTTCGGCCATTCCATTATCCATGTTTATCTCCTTTTTGGTGCTTGATTCCTTTGGAATTACACTCAATTTGATGGTGCTCTTTTCACTTATCCTTGCCTTAGGCATGTTGGTGGACAATGGAATCGTTGTCGTGGAAAATATTTACCGAATGATGCAGGAAGGCAAACCAGCAGTTCAAGCGGCTAAAGAAGGAGTGGGCGAGGTAGCTTGGCCGATCATTACCTCAACGCTCACAACTCTAGCAGCATTTCTTCCTCTTGCGTTTTGGGATGATTTGGTAGGGGAGTTTATGAAGTACCTGCCAATCACCCTTATCATTGTACTATCTGCTTCTTTGTTTGTGGCATTGGTTATCAATCCAGTGATGACAGCCATGTTTATGAAAATTGAGGACATGACTCAGGAAAAGCCGAAGCAAGGATCGCTTCGTGCAGCTGGCTTTTTCGGTTTAATTTCAATCGTTTTTTACGTGGTGGGATGGAACTCGCTGGGCTCCTTGTCCATCGTAACTTCAGTGCTAATTTTAGTCTACGTGTACTTCTTGCGTAAAGCAGTAGGCTGGTTTCAAGCCGTTTATTTGGTACGAATGGAGAATGCCTACGAAAGGTTACTGACCTATTCATTGAATGGGAAGAAACCGATTGCTATTCTCGGAGGCACATTTTTGCTTTTGATCTTCTCGATTGTCTTGCTGGGGATCAGTTCACCCAAGGTGCTTTTCTTTCCCGACAATCAGCCACAGTTGGTCAATGTGTTCATTGAGTTTCCAATTGGCACAAGTATCGAAGCTACCAATGCCTTTGTCGATAAGATGGAGGATGAGATGATGACTGAATTAAAGTCTTATGGAGGTATTTTGGAGTCAGTGATTACGCAAGTAGGAGAAGGTACTGGTGACCCTACGCAAGGGCCAAGTATCCAGTCTACCCCTAATAAAGCAAAAATCACGATTGGATTTGTCGATTACATCGATCGTCAAGGAATTGATACCAACGAGGCCATGGAGGTGATTCGGGAACTTGCAAAAGTATACCCTGGTGTGTTGATTACAGTGGATAAGCAGCAAAATGGCCCTCCAGTAGGAAATCCGGTCAATATCGAGTTTGTAGGGGAAGATTACGAGCAATTGATTGCCTTTGTGGAGGACACGAAGGGGTATTTGGAATCGAATTCCATTCCAGGGCTTGAAGAATTGAAGACAGATCTTTCGCTGGGGAGTCCTGAAGTAGTGGTTCGTATCGATCGTGAAAAGGCCAGAAGATTTGGATTGTCAACTTCCAGCATAGCGATGGAGTTACGAACCTCTCTATTTGGACTTGAGGTATCCAAATACAAGGAAGGGGAAGAAGACTATCCTATTTTCCTTCGATTGAACGAAAATTCCCGCTACGACATCAATACCTTGGTCAACAAGAAGATTGGGTTTAGGGACAAATTTGGAGACAAGCGTGAAGTTCCAATTTCTGCGGTAGCAGACATTCAGTATGGCTCTACTTATGGATCCGTGAAAAGAAAAGACTCTGAAAAAGTTGTGAGTATGTTTTCTAACGTCTTGGATGGAGCCAATCCTACCGAGATCAATGCGCAAATCAAAGACCTGATGGCGGCCTATCCAGTGCCAGAAGGAATCACGGTCAAGTATACCGGTGAGCAAGAAGAGCAGGCCAAGTCGCAAGCTTTCTTATTGCGGGCATTGGGAATCGCGGTCTCCCTGATCTTCTTGATTATCGTAGCTCAGTTCAACTCTGTGATCAGCCCCTTCATCATCATGACCTCTGTACTTTTCAGTACCATTGGTGTGTTCTTGGGCTTGGTGATTTTCAACATGGATTTTGTGGTCATCATGACCGGTATTGGAATTATTTCCTTGGCGGGCGTAGTGGTAAACAATGCGATTGTATTAATTGATTATACCGATTTGGTTCGCGCAAGAAAGCGAGAGGAATTGGGTATCCAAAAAGGAAATTACCTAGCACTTCCAGATTTGTTGGCGAGTATCGTAGAGGCAGGAAAAACAAGACTTCGTCCTGTACTCTTGACCGCCATAACGACTGTATTGGGATTGATTCCTTTGGCTATCGGCATGAACATTAATTTCGCGACACTACTTAGTGAATTTGACCCTCAGTTCTATGTGGGAGGCGATAATGCAG
>JBIIGH010000192.1:0-4984 GCA_044236565.1 Algoriphagus sp.
ATTCTGCTTTTGTCGGTTTGGAGGTCCAAATTTTTCAATTCCAAAGCCTCAGGGCTGTACTGGAGCTGGGTTTTGAGTTGATTGACCAGTAGTCCAGTGAAGCGCTCTTTTCCACTCAAGTTGTCCACTGCTATCCCCAAATTGGATCCATCCAACCGGAAGTCAGTCGCATTGGCGGTGAGCTCGATCCATTCCATGCGGTTGTAATCCCAGCCTTCTGTGACGGGAGCAGCTTGCAGATTGGTATAAGCAAAGGTGGTTTGGCGAAGCTCTAGGGCATTGATAAAAAATCGAGCGGTAGGAGCTTCGGTGGATGTGCTGCCAAATGCTTTTCCAAGCGCAGCAATCCATCGGTTGATGTTTAAGGTAGAATCGCCAGCGTGGTTG
Source organism: Algoriphagus sp. (assembly GCA_044236565.1). Classification (GTDB taxonomy): domain Bacteria; phylum Bacteroidota; class Bacteroidia; order Cytophagales; family Cyclobacteriaceae; genus Algoriphagus. The sequence continues at coordinate 388 of JBIIGH010000192.1, forward strand.
ATCAGGTGGATGCGTGCTTTTTCTACACGGATATGGTCAAGCTGTGGATCTCCTGGGGGGAGTAGGGAAAGTATCGAAAAGTCTGCATAGAGCTGCTCCGCGCCAATCATCAGACTGTCCTGCTGATCAAAGACCTGCACTTTTTCCAAGGTGACCGCATCCCACCAGCTCAGTTGGATGGTTCCTATTTCGGTACGGAAGTTTGTTTTCTCGCTGAGAGTTCGCGTGACTTTATCTACCAGCCAGTTTTGAACGGAGGGAACTTGAAGGAAGAGGCCGAGCGCGATGAGAAGGAGTAGAATGGAAAAGACAGACCAACTCACTACTCGGAAAGCTTTGTGTAAAAAATCCGTAACTTTGGCCTTATTTTCCAATGGGTACAACCGATATTTCTATACTTGCTATTGAGTCTTCCTGTGACGAGACCTCTGCTTCCATTATAGTTAATGGCAAAGTACTCAATAATATTGTGGCTACACAATCGGTACACGAAAAATATGGGGGTGTAGTTCCAGAATTGGCATCTCGCGCCCATCAGGAAAATCTAATCCCTGTGGTGCATGAGGCACTTTCTACCGCAGGAATTTCCAAGAAGGAGCTTGCGGCTATTGCGGTGACCCGAGGCCCAGGATTGATGGGTTCCTTGCTAGTAGGGGTGAGCTTTGCCAAGGCATTTGCCAAGTCCCTAGACATCCCGCTGATCGATGTCAACCACATGCAGGCCCATGTGTTGGCCCATTTTATTTCAGAGCCAAGGCCGAAATTCCCCTTTATTTGTTTGACTGTCAGTGGAGGCCATACTCAATTGGTCTTGGTTAAAGATCACTTGACCATGGAGGTGATTGGAGAAACGCAGGACGATGCCGTAGGGGAGGCGTTTGATAAAACAGCCAAACTACTCGGGCTTCCCTATCCAGGAGGCCCTTTGCTTGATCGTCATGCAAAAGAGGGTAATCCAAAAGCCTTTACTTTTCCCGTAACGCGGATGCCGGGCTTGAATTATTCCTTTTCAGGAATTAAGACAGCCGTCTTGTATTTTCTCCGGGATCGGTTGGCGGAGAATCCAAACTTTATTGCCGAAAATCTCGCAGATTTGTGTGCCAGCATTCAGTACACCTTGGTGGAGATGCTGCTGATTAAGCTCAAGGCAGCCATGAAGGAATACGGAATCACCGAAGTAGCGATAGCGGGTGGGGTGTCTGCGAATTCAGGCTTGAGAGCAGCACTTTTGGCACTGTCCCAGCGCAAGGGATGGACCCTGTATGTACCTGAATTTGAATATTGCACAGACAATGCCGCCATGATTGCGATGGCTGCACATTACAAGTACCTTCGCGGGGAGTTTGTCGGCTACGATATTGCTCCGTTAGCCAAAATGAAATTTTAATATGTCCAAGTCGAGTAGATTTGAGAAGGTCATCAACATCCGGAACAAGAAGGCAAACTTCGAGTTTGAATTCATGGATACCTATGTGGCGGGCTTGGTGCTGAAGGGTACCGAAATCAAATCCATTCGGGAGGCAAAGGTTTCTTTGACGGAGGCCTTTTGTGTATTTTTTGATGATGAACTTTTTATCCGGCAGATGCACATTTCGCCCTACAGCATGGCGAGCAGCTACAACCATGAGGCGGTGCGGGACCGCAAGTTGTTGCTTCAGAAAAAAGAGTTGGTCAAACTCCAAACTAAGTCCCAAGAAAAGGGGCTTGCCATCATTCCTGTTCGTATATTTATCAACGATCGTGGTCAGGCCAAACTAGAAATTGCCTTAGCGCGAGGGAAGAAAAATCACGACAAACGGCAGGACCTGAAAGAAAAAGATGCGAAAAGGGAGCTCCAAAGAATGGCCTTTGATTGATGCCTATGGCATTGTGAGGCAGACCGTACTGCCTGTTTACCTTCGTCCCAAAACAGATTCTGCACTAGTCACCCAACTACTTTTTGGAGAGTGTTACTTACTCACCGGGCTTACAGCTGACCGAGAATGGTTTAAAGTATTCCATGAGGATAGCCAACAAGGGGGATGGGTGTGGGCCAAGTCCATCAAAGAGATCACGGCCGAAGCCTACGATACGTTTCTCAACCAAGATTTTCAGGTAGTGACCAGTCCCATCGCGGCGATTGATTACCAAGGAGCGCACTTGTATTTGCTGCCGGGCAGTAGGCTCCACTTTTCAGAAAAAGAGTTATTCAACTGGCAGGATCATTTGGGGTTTACAGGCACCTACCGTCCCCATGCACTCAAAGCCAATCGAGAGGAGCTGCTGGACTTGGCCTTGCGGTTTCTAAATGCGCCCTTTCAGGCTGGCGGAAGAAGTATTTTTGGGATGGATGCCAAGCACGTTTTTCCCTTGATTTTTGCGATGGGTGGCTATTCTTGGCCAACCGGAAAACTTCCAGGCAAGCTAATCACTCCTGAGGAAGTGGTGCCAGGAGACTTAATGGTGGCTTGGGACGGGGTGCTGGAGCAGAATTACTATGCCTTGTATCTGGGTGCGGAACAAGTCTTTTGGATGGATCACCGCATGCAGAAGACTGATTTGGAAGATTGGGAGGACTTTTTGATGGATGCCTCAGACACGGAGCTGGAGGTTAGGATGTACACATTGGTAGGATAAGGGATGGAAAAGCGGGTGTTGGTGTTGAATTTAGATCATTATCCTATTGCCGTGGTGCCGGTACAAAAGGCCATGGTGCTGCTGCTGATGGAAAAAGCACAGCAGCTCAGTAATTATGAGCTACTAGAGATCCGAACCGTTTCCCGAAGCTATTCGTATCCCGCAGTGATCCGACTAGCTCAGTACAAGCACATTCCCTACAAGGGGGTGCTGCTGAATCGGGCCAATTTGTTTCGCCGAGATCGCGGACAATGCCAGTATTGCGGCAGCGCCAAGCAGCTGACCATCGATCACGTCATCCCGAGATCCAAGGGAGGCAAGACCTCCTGGACCAATCTCGTGACCGCCTGCAATCGCTGCAATGTGCTCAAGGGGGACAAGACGCTGGAGCAGGTGGGCATGCAGCTGCAAACGGAACCTTTTGTGCCTTCACTCTCCTATTTTTTGGCATCCTATGCTGAGCGGCAAGCACCCGAATGGCTGCCCTATTTGGAGACTGCCGTGGCGCAGCTGCAAAAGAAATAGCAAATCCTGCTGCGATTACTTGTCAAATTCCACAATGTATTCGGAGAAATAGCGTCCTAAATCCGAATACTTAAAGAAGAGGCGAGCTCGCTTGCCTAGCTTGAGGCTGGTGTTTTTGGCGGCGATGTCTTCTGGGGTATTGAGGGGCTGCAAGGAAGGATACCAGATCACATGTCCTGGTTTTTGCACCAGCACTTGAGGGGTAGACCAGGCTTGGGAATTGTTGCCTTCTCCCAGTTCGCGATGGGGGTTGAAGGAGATGTAGAGCTTGTCACCAATCCATTTTTGGCCTTCTACATGCCCCATGAGCATCACCCAGCATTCCAGGTAGGTATTCCAACTTACGGATGGGCCCCAGTGGAAGCCTCCCTTTTCGGAGGAAGCTGGTCCGCCTCCATTTTCTTTGGAAATCTGAAGGGAGGAAATGGGCGTTCCAATGTCATCCCAAGGGGCGTTAAATCCTTTTCCATCCCATCGTTTTGCTTTTCCCAGTGGCTGCTCCAGATCGGTGATTTTGATGCGTGCCACACTGATGCACTGACCTGATTGCTCGATAGCTGGGTCGTAGGTGGCGGGATCATAGACACCGGGATAGCTGTATTCCCCATAAAATAAGTACACGTAGTCGCCCACCGCCACTGCACTCGGATCCCCAACGCCTCCAGCAAAGGTTTTGGAACTGTTGTGCGGATTGAGGATCAGGCGGGGCTGCCGGTCTTCCAATAGGATGCCTTTGTTGTCCCAGTTCCAACCCCCATCGCTGGATTTCATCACGCCGATGCGTGGAACCGCTGCGGGGGTGATGCGGTCGGTCAGGCCAAGCGGCCAGTTTTTATCTAAGTAGCCTTCCCCCGTTTTTGGGTCGTAGGGGAGAGTTTCGGGGTAGTTTTCGTTGTGGTAAATGGCGTAGAGCGTTTTGCCCGAGGGATCTCGTTCGTCTTGGTAGACCGTTTCAAACCAGATGGCACCATGGAGACCGGGCTGACCGATGGGTGCATTTTTGGGAAGGCTGGGGGCGATGTATTCCGCTGCCGGGGTGCTAAAGACGACATCTGCATTGGGGCCGGAGGCAAATTTTAGATCTGTAGCATAGCCCCAGACGGGATCCTCCCCGTATTTTCCTGGAAAAATCCGCAGCGTATCTCCGATCCAGGCTTCGGCCATGTTGCAGTCCACAAAGTTATTGAAGGGAAAGGTGTCTGTGGGGATGAGTGTAAATCGGGGGAGCGTAGGCGTGTCGATTTCCTCCTGAGGGGGCTTGGGTGTGCAGGCGAAATGGGTCGCCAAAAGCAGAAAAAAAATAGGAGTTAGCGAAAAATATTTTTTAGGGGCCATACAAGCGTGTAGATTTGAAAAGAAATAGTGTGATTATCCGCAAATTTACCAGGTATTCAAAATAGACTTAAATTACTGCGGATAATCGTCGACAGTTGACAGTTCACAGTCCACAGCACAT
>JBIIGH010000193.1:0-4964 GCA_044236565.1 Algoriphagus sp.
TAGGGGTGTAAACCACCTTGTTGTTGATCATCCCTGCCATCATGTCGTATTTGCCTTGTAGCAGTCCTTCTACGGCAGCAACACCTAGTTTGGAGGCAAGTAGGCGGTCAAAAGAAGTAGGGGATCCACCACGCTGCAAATGGCCTAGGATGGTAACCTTGATGTCGTAGTGCGGGAGAAATGTTTTTACTTCATCCGCGATTTGTTGGGCAGAGCCACTCTGTCCTCCTTCAGCCACAATGACGATGTTGGAGGATTTTTTTGCTTTGGATCTGGTTTTAAGCTTTTCAATTAGGGTATCAATTGGGGTTTTTCGCTCTGGAATCAAGATGGCTGCTGCAGCACTTCCAATACCGGCATTGATTGCAATGAATCCAGCATCTCTACCCATCACTTCCACAAAAAACAGGCGGTCGTGTGAAGTGGCTGTATCTCTGATTTTATCGATGGCATCGATGGCAGTATTGCAAGCCGTATCAAATCCGATCGTAAGGTCGGTGCCAGAAAGGTCGTTGTCTATTGTGCCTGGAAGCCCGATGGCGGGTATTCCATACTCTTCAAAGAAAAGGTGTGCTCCAGTCAAGGAACCATCTCCACCAATCACCACCAAGGCATCAATGCCATGACTTTGCAAGTTGTCAAAGGCCTTTTTTCTACCTTCTGGAGTTCTAAATTCAGCGCTTCGAGCAGATTTTAAGAAGGTGCCTCCACGCTCCAAAACATGGGTAATATTTCGTGAATCTAGCTTTTTGATATCATCTTGGATCATTCCCTCGTAGCCACGGTAGATTCCGAACATCTCGATGCCGTAATAGAATCCAGTACGAACTACGGCACGGATAGCCGCATTCATTCCCGGAGAATCCCCACCAGAGGTGAGCACCCCAATTTTTTTGATCGTTTTAGGTTCCATAGGTTTGTGTCAAGGCTTTAAACAGTAGCCCAGCGGATGCTGGATTGGTTGCCAATGGGATGTTGTGTACATCACAGATTCGCATCAGCATTTGCACATCCGGTTCGTGGGGGTGCTTGTCCAAGGGGTCTCTGAAAAAAATAACGGCAGCCAGTTTCTTTTCTGCAGCGAGAGCTGCAATTTGGGCATCCCCTCCATAAGGACCAGAAAGTAGTTTCTCTACCTCAAATCCAGCTTTTTCAATGTGCGAACCCGTAGTGCCTGTAGCAACGAGTTCGATATCACTTCGATGGAGGGCATCCCGGAATCCACTCAAAAAATGAACCATGTCGGCTTTTTTACCATCATGGGCGATTAAGGCTATTTTCATGAATTGAAATGGAATAGGTTTGTTTTCAAAGTTAGGGAAATTTCAGTTTTCCTAGGACTCCAATTCTAGGAATATGAGTGGATTTTTTACTTCTCCAACATCAGCAAGAAAGCGTATTCCAAAGCAATCTCCTTCAAGGGATTAAATCTTCCTGATGCCCCTCCATGCCCTGCTTCCATATTGGTAAAGAGCAGCAAGGTATGTTGATCTGTTTTTAGCTCTCGCAGCTTGGCCACCCACTTGGTAGGTTCCCAATACTGCACCTGCGAATCATGTAATCCAGAGGTAACCAACAGATTTGGATAGGACTGCTCTGTGACATTGTCGTATGGGGAATAGGAAAGCATGTACTCATAGAATTCTTTTTCCTTCGGGTTGCCCCATTCTTGAAACTCCCCAGTAGTCAAGGGGATACTCTCGTCAAGCATGGTGGTGACTACATCCACAAATGGTACGTTGGCGATGACCCCATGGAATAGGTCTGGACGCATGTTGATGACTGCTCCCATCAGCAATCCTCCCGCACTGCCACCCATGGCATAAAGATGAGCTGGAGAGGTGTAGTTTTTCTGATTCAGATGCTCCGCACAAGCAATAAAATCGGTAAACGTATTTTTCTTTTTTAGGAGCTTACCGTCCTCGTACCAAGCCCTTCCCAGATCTTCGCCGCCTCTGATATGTGCGATAGCAAAGACAAAACCGCGCTGAAGTAAACTCAGTCTATTCGAAGAAAAGTAGGGATCCATGCTGTAGCCGTAAGAGCCATAGGCATAGAGCAGCAGTGGCTGATTGCCATCCTTCTTGAAGGTAGATTTTTTATAAACCAAGGAGATGGGCACGAGTACCCCATCCGCCGCCTTGGCCCAGATGCGCTCCGAATGGTAGTCGCTTGGTTCATGTCCACCCACCACTTCTTGTTGCTTCAAGAGGGTTTTTTGGCGGGTCACCATGTCGTAATCGTAAACTGAACTTGGAGAAACTAGAGAATTGTATCCAAAGCGAAGCACCGTCGTGTCAAACTCAGGATTCATGCCCACGTAAGCGGTGTAGGTTTCATCGTCAAAAGGAAGGGAATGGCCTTCCCCCTTAGCTTCCCAAGGCTGAATGTGAATTTGTGTCAATCCCATGCTCCGCTCTTGTGTCACAAGAAACTTGGAAAACAAATCGAAATCTTCCAGCAGCACCTCTGGCCGATGGGGGATCACTTCAATCCAATTTTCTCTGCTTGGGGACGTGATGGGGGCTTTGACCAATTTGAAATTTTGTGCTTGGTCATTGGTTCGGATGTAGAAATATTCTCCAAAATGGTCTGCGGCATATTCCAGATGCGGAATTCGGGCTTGCAGGATTTGAAGAGGTGCCGTAGGTTGATCCGCAGGGACAAACCGGACCTCTGAACTGATGGTGCTCTCCGAATGGATGAGAATGTATTTTTCGGATTTGGTTTTGTGTACTACGCAAGAGAATTCTTCATCCAATTCTTCATAGATCAGGAGGTCTTGGGCAGGTGGAGTCCCCAAAATATGTTTGTAGATTTGATAGGAACGGAGGGTTTCGGAGTCTTGCTTGGAGTAAAAAACACTGCTTTGATCTGCTGCCCAAACAAAATTACCTGTTACCTCAGGAATCTGGTCTTCCAATAGCTCCTGAGTTTCTAAGTTTTTGAAGTGGAGCGTATAGATCCGTCTTCCTATCTCATCGGCTGCAAAGGCAAGAATTTTTTGGTTGGTGCTTGTCGCAGCTTGGCCAACTTGGAAGTAACTCTTTCCTACAGCAAGCGTATTCACATCCAGGATAATTTCTTCTTCTGCTTCGAGAGTCCCTAGCTTTCTACAAAAGATTGGGTATTCACTTCCTTTTTCAAATCGGCTGTACCAGAAATAGCCAGATTTAAAGTAGGGGACACTTTCGTCTTGCTCTTTGATCCGGCCTTTCATCTCCTCAAAAAGTTGCTTCTGCAAAACTTCCGTAGGCTTCATGACCTCCTTAAGGTATTCATTTTCAGCATTCAAGTGATCGATCACTTCTTGATTTTCCCGATCATTCATCCAATAGTAGGGATCTTGGCGTTGGTGGCCATGGATTTCAAGGAGCTGTGGTTTTTTGATTGCAATAGGCGCTGGCATAGTGGATTATTTGGATGCAAGGTTACTGAAAATTTACAAATCTAATGGGGCATTTGCTGAGATTACTGGTGGAAGTTGAATTGATTTCTAGTCTACGAGTTCGTAACCTCTTTTTATTGAGAAAAAGGGTGATTTTAACTGAGGAATCGCGTAACTTAAATGAACCGATTGTTTTAGTCTAGTTCATTTTCTCACTTATTTAACTCGAAATCAAATGACTTTTTTCAAGCAGTTTAAAGAATTTGCAGTCAAAGGCAATGTCCTTGACTTGGCTGTTGGGGTGATTATTGGAGCCGCTTTTGGCAAGATTGTTTCTTCCTTTATCAGCGATGTAGTGATGCCGCCTTTGGGATTACTAGTTGGGGGAGTGGATGTCAAGCACCTGAGCTTGGTGCTGAAGGAGGCCAGTGTGGATGCAAACGGGGCTGTAGTGGAAGCAGTTACCTTGAATTATGGAATGTTTATCCAAAATGTAGTGGACTTTACCTTTATCGCTTTTGTGATTTTTGTGGCGATTAAGGGAATCCATACCCTCAAAAAGAAAGAAGAAGTCCCGGAAGAAAAACCAGAAGCTACACCTACCGAAAAGCTGTTGGAAGAAATTCGGGATTTACTAAAAAAATAACCGCTCCTTCCTAAAAGAGCGGTTATTTCCGGTTGAAATGAATTACTTCCCCGGACCTCGTTGTCGGTCGTATAAATATCGATTGAAATCTCGTGCTATATTTTGAAGCAATAGCAATTGTCTGTAAGTCAGTATTTTGGATGCTTCTGCAATAAAGACTTTTTCCTCATCCACGAGTTTCTGCTGAAGCTGCAGTTTTTGGTTCAATTTGGATTTGGCTTCTTCTTCACCGATGGTTTCTGCGCCTCGACTAAGGTCTCCCATAGTTCGCATCAGGCTTTCCCTAGAGTTGGTGAATCCATTGAATACCGGCCAAAATTTCTCCGCTTGCTCTGGTTTAAGGCTTATTCTTGTAGTGATGTAGGCGATTCGAGCAGTTTGAAGCCTTTCTGGATCGATGGCCTCACGACCACCACCGCCACGCTGCCCCCATGCATTTCCTGCTGCCAGCAAGCAAAGTAATAGAAGGTACATGCGGAATTGTTTCATTGGGCTTAAAACCATGTTTCTTCTTCTGTCCATAGTGGTTCTGATTTAGCTAATTCTTCTTCAATAATTTGATCTAATAATTCATTTGGGTTATCTGAAAGACTGAGAACATCCTCAGCATTCCATTGTTCGCTCTCGATGTACAGCAAAGCCTCTTCTTCAGGGGTGATTGGTGTGGAGGTGGTTGTGTTAAATTCACCCGCCTGCCATAGCCCAACTCCCATCAGCATTACTGCAGCGGCTGCCCAAGTCCAGTTTCTGCTTGGTTTTGGGCGACTTGCTCGAGCCATTATTTTTTCAGGGAGCTCTTCAAAGTAGTTTTCAGGAACTTGGAACGGCTGTTGTTTAGGAATCTGTTGCATGCTTTTCTTAGACTTCGTTAGTTGTCCAGGGTTTATTCTTGTGTAAGTTCTTGTTCAATTTTTTTTACAGCATGGTGGT
>JBIIGH010000194.1:0-4934 GCA_044236565.1 Algoriphagus sp.
TTGAAATACGAACTACTGGAAAAGCACATTCCCCCCTCACTTTTGGGGTCATGACTCCGGTCATTCTCCTTCCTTTTGCCTTAGTTTTTCAACTTTCTCCCGCGCATTTGGAAGCGGTGATTGCACACGAGCTAGCGCATGTGAAGCGAAATGATTACCTCAGCAACTTGCTGCTTTCAACCTTGGAAGTATTGTTTTTCTTTCATCCTTGTTACTGGTGGATGAGCCAGACGGTGAAGGAACTTCGAGAAAATGCAGCCGATGAACTGGCCCTAAAAGCGGGAATTTCTTCCACAGATTTGGCAAATGCCTTGGCAGAAGTGCTCCAATTTGCAAGCCAAAATTCACCTGAACTTTCACTAGCGGCAGGCAAAAAAAGAAACCCAACCTTGCTTCGCATCAAGCGCATGCTGGGTTACCCAACTGAAAACTATCCACAAACCCCACTAATTTCTATCCCTATGGTACTTACCTTATTTCTTTGCGCTGGCCTGGTGGCGAGCGCACCTCAGGATCCTGCCTCCATGAAGGCTTCTTTTAAGCAAAATCCGGAACTCTCCGATTTAGTGTATCTTCAAGATACTACCCGCAACACTGGGAATGATTCCTCAAGGACCATGCTAATTCAATCCAGCCAGGAGATGGACTTCACCTTGACCCTAGATGATGGGAAAACCTACCTGATCAAAGGCGGCAAATTGATTCATGCAGGAGACACCGTTCTATTGAGTCCAAAAGCAAAAGCGGCTTTAGAAAAGCTTTCAAGTATTCAGATGAAAGGCGAGGGATTGCCTGCTATGGCTCCAATGCCTCCTATGCCAGCAATGGCCCCTATGTTTCCAATGGATCTTATGGCCCCTGTGCCAGCCATGCCTCCAATGGCCCCTATGCCTCCGATGCCTGAAATGGCCCCTATGCCTCCCATGCCTCCTATACCTCCTATGCCTATGACCGGCTTTGAAATCCCACCTGTTCCAATAATGGAAGGGTTTGAAGTTCCTTCGCAAGTTTTTGAGGGTATGCTTTTTCAGAGTGACACCACCAAAATGAGTAAAGCAGAAAAAGAAAAATGGCGAAAATCAGTAAAAGAAGGGGAGGAAAATTGGTCCAAGGAATTTGAGATGAAGGCGCAAGAATGGGAAGAAAAATTCCAGAAGGAATTTGCCCCTAAGCTCAAAGAATTTGAAGAAAAAATGAAGGAATGGGAGAAGTCGAATGAGCCTCGAATGAAGGAGTTTGAATCCAAAATGAAGGCTTGGGAAGAATCACAAGGCCCTAAATTGAAGGCTTTTGAAGAAATAATAAAGCAATGGGAATTGGCAAACCAGCCTAGGATGGAAGAGTTCCAAAAACGAATGGAAGTTTGGCAAAAAGAGCAACAAGCCCGAAGACAGGAGTTCCAATTGCTGCTACAAGAAGAACTCAAAAAAGGGAAAAATTAAACTTGAATTCTACCTAGAAAACCTGTCCTGTCGGACAGGTTTTTTTTGTAAAAAAACCGCCTAAGTCAGGAAAATTGAGCTGCAAAAAAAAATCGCGATTATGCTGTAGCCTTTTTCTTGGTCAAAAAATAAAGAAGAGAAAAAAATGTCATTTAACTGCTTGATTTTCTGATAAAAAGAAATATTTCGTGAAACTATTTTTTCAATAAGTACCCAAAAATTCACCTAAAAATTTCTTGCATTTTTTACTAAAAACTATTGTCTGCACGTAAACTTTTGGCTAGTTTTGAAACAAAGTGGGAAAAAGTGGGGGAAAGTGGTAAATTTTAATACTTCTTTGCTTACTTTTGCTTACTTCAAATTTTACCAAATAGTAGAAGCTCAACCATGTTCAACAGTCAATACGATAGCAAGCTAGATCCCAAGGGTCGTTTGGCATTGCCCGCCAAGATTAAGGCGGCAATTCCTCAGGCCAATGGCATGACGCTCATGCTCCGCATGGCTGAAGACAAATGCTTGGCTCTCTATCCCATGGTAGAATACAAAAAGCTGGAGAGTCAAATCAAATCCCTGAACATCAACAATGCAGAACAACGCATGTTGCAACGCTCTTTTTTCAATTCCATCGTCGAGGTGGAGCTGGACAATGCAGGGAGATTGTTGATTCCGAAGCTGTACCAAACCTATGCCAGCCTGGAGAAGGATGTGGTGGTCGTTGGCATGGGAACTCGAATTGAACTCTGGAATCCTGAACAGTACCTAAAGAACATTATTGTGGATACGGCGGACTTGTCTAGCCTTATGGAAAAGTACCTCTCATAAGCGCGATGTCAACCCCGGCCTACCATATCCCAGTGATGCTTGACCCTTGCATTGAAGGCTTGGCTATTCTCCCCAATGGAGTCTATGTCGATGTGACCTTTGGTGGAGGTGGTCATGCTAAGGCTATTTTGGCTCGTTTGGAAGGAGGACAGCTATTCGGTTTTGATCAAGACAGTGATGCTTTGGCCAATGCCCCTCAAGATCCTCGCTTCACCTTCGTGCAGGCCAACTTCAGGGACATCAAACGATACCTGCGCTTGCATGGGATCAAACAAGTAGATGGAATACTAGCAGACCTAGGCATTTCATCCCATCAAATAGACGCTCCAGAAAGAGGGTTTTCAACTCGTTTTCAGGGAGATCTGGACATGCGGATGAATCAGTCGGCGGAACTCAGTGCCAAAGAGTTGCTTGCAACTGCGGATGAGGGAAGGCTACACAAGATCCTAGGGATGTACGGGGAGATCAAGAATGCCAAGACCCTTGCTCAAGCCATTGTGGCAGAGCGTTCGGTGAAGCCCTTTACGACTACGGAAGGGTTTACAGCATTTTTAAAGCGTTTTGCGCCCCGCGGGAAAGAATTTAAATATTACGCGCAGGTATTTCAAGCCTTGCGAATAGAAGTAAACGACGAAATGGGGGCTTTGGAAGAGCTGCTGCTCAGTGCAGTGGAGCTCCTAAAGCCTGAAGGTCGTCTGGTAGTGATGAGCTACCATAGCTTAGAGGATCGCTTGGTCAAAAGTTTGATGACCAAGGGGAAGTTTCAAGGAGAGGTGGAAAAAGATTTCTATGGAAATCTCCTTCGTCCACTTGAGCCCGTTAGCCGAGGAGCGATTACTGCTTCGGAGGAAGAACTAGCCCTGAATTCTAGAGCCAGAAGTGCCAAATTGAGAATTGCCAAAAAAGTAGGAAAATGAGTCAGAACACCTTCAAGAACAAGCTGAAAGAAGGGAGCAGTCCAAAGGGCCGCTCAGGGAAGACGATTTTTTCCTGGATGGAAGAAAAGCTAGATGTAAAAAAGATCCTAGGCGAGGGTGTACCTGTTCAGTTGGTTCCTCCCGTAGGCTTTGTAGCGCTCCTGGCCTTGATCTACATCTATAGCAACCTGCGTGCAGAAAATAAGATTCGAGAAATCGACAAAGCTAAGCAAGAAGTAGCAGATATGCGTGCGGATGTGACTACACTCGAGGCCGACTACATGAAAAGCAGCATGCAGTCTGAAGTATCCAAGCGTGTAGCTGCATTCGAACTTTATGAATTGAATCAACCTCCAGTAAAATTAGAACTTCCTAAAAAGTGAACATCAAACGCTCCATAGTGATCCGAGTTCGGGTGATCTTCATCCTGGTGGCTTTGGCGGCATGCGCCATTCCCTACAAGGTGGCGGTGGTTCAGCTGGTGGAAGGTGAGAAGTGGAAAGCCAAGGCGGAGCAAGTTAATTTTCAATACAGAGAAGTTCCAGCTACGCGTGGCAACATCTATGCCTCCGATGGGAGTTTGTTGGCGACAAGCCTACCGTTTTACCAAGTGGCCATCGACCCGACCGTGGTGGATGAGGAGGATTATAAGACTGGTTTGGATGCCTTGGCTGAGCAGTTGGCCAACTTCTACAAGGACAAGAGTGCTACTGCTTACAAGCGCATGATCCATGATGCTCGGACCAACAAAAAGCAGTATTTGATGATCAACCGGAAGCAGATCAACTACCAAGAGATGCAGACCATGCGAACTTGGCCAATTTTTAAAGAGGGCCGAATCGATGGGGGAGTGATTTTTGAAAAGATAGATCGGCGCTACCAGCCATTTACCTCTTTGGCAAGTAGGACTTTGGGGACCTTAAACCAAGATGGTGTCGGTTCTGGAATTGAATACAGTTTCAATACCCAACTCAAGGGTCAAAGTGGAAAAGCATTATTTCAGCGGCTTTCCGGCGGGGTATGGAAGCCACTTTTTAATGAAGAAGACATCAAGCCCCTTGATGGATACGACATTCAAACTACCCTGGATGTGAATATCCAAGATGTGGCCGAAACCGCTTTGCGGAACCAGCTTAAAGATCGCGAGGCAGCCTTCGGATCGGTGATCGTGATGGAAGTCGCAACTGGCCATGTAAAGGCAATCTCCAATTTGCAAAAGAACGCCGCCGGAACTGGTTATGTAGAAAGCTACAATTATGCAGTAGGCGATATGGGCAGTGTTGAACCGGGCTCTACTTTCAAGTTGATCTCGATGCTCGCTTTGCTTGAAGAAAATAAAGTAAGCCCTAACGACCTGATTGAAACGGGCAATGGCGTGCATTACTTCTATAGACAGCCGATGTACGATGCCAAAAATGGAGGTTTTGGAACCATCACCATCCGTCAGGCATTTGAAAAATCTTCCAATGTGGCTATTTCCAAATTGGTAGACATGCATTTTGGTTCTAGCCCGTCCAAGTTTTTGGCCTACCTCGATAAGGTGGGTTTGGCGCAACCCTTGAATCTACAGCTAATGGGGGAAGGCAAGCCTTTCTTTAAAAAGCCAGGCACTAAAACCTGGTACGGCACCTCACTCCCATGGATCTCAATTGGCTACGAATCCAAGTTGAATCCCATCCATACCCTAGCCTTGTACAACGCAGTGGCTAATGGAGGAAAAATGGTTAAGCCACTCTTTGTGAAGTCGGTCAGC
>JBIIGH010000195.1:0-4871 GCA_044236565.1 Algoriphagus sp.
AAATTCAAGCCATTCGACTACAGCCTGAAAAACCCTTTACCTGGGCATCTGGCTGGAAATCACCCATTTATTGCGACAATCGACTTTCCCTCTCCTATCCTACGATCCGTACTGCGATCAAGCAAAACCTGGTGAAAGCAGTGCAACACTTTTTCCCAGACGTGGAAGCGATTGCTGGTGTAGCCACTGCAGGCATTCCGCAAGGAGCCCTACTCGCCGATGAACTGGCACTTCCATTTATTTATGTGCGCTCCAAGCCCAAAGGGCATGGCATGGAAAACATGATCGAAGGGAAAGTGGTGCCTAACCAGAAAGTAGTGGTAGTAGAAGACCTTGTATCTACTGGAGGTAGCTCACTTAAAGCAGTAGAGGATCTGAGAAATGCTGGATTTGAAGTTTTAGGAATGGTGGCTATTTTCTCCTATGGCTTTGAAGTTGCCGATAAAAATTTTGAGGATGCAGGAGTTCCGTTGGTTTGCTTGAGTAACTACGACGCCTTACTTCCTGAAGCTGTAAAAGAAAATTACATTGATCATTCGACCCTCAATTCCCTTGCGGAATGGCGAAAAAATCCGAGCGGCTGGATGCAATAAAGCATGATTATCCGCAATTACATCGGTGGCTCAACGTGCATGTTTGCATCTGCGGATTATCAAATTGTCAACACGGACCACCGCTATTTGTAGTCTTAGTAAGATTTGACTCATTGAATACAATTGGCTGTCGTCTGTGGACGGTCAACCGTTGACAATTACATTTCTTTCGGAAACCAAGTTGCGTACATCGGGTAATTTCTAGCTGTTCTAAGGATAACTTCCCGCATGTTGTCTCCGATGTCTTTGACTTTTTTGGCAGGCATTCCTGCATAGATGGAACCTGCTTCCACTACTGTTCCTGCTAGCACCACTGCTCCAGCAGCAATCACGGCATCGGAATGGATAATGGCTCCATCCATTACTATGGCCCCCATTCCTACCAGTACTCGATCGTGGATGATGCAGCCATGCACGATGGCATTGTGCGCAATGGATACCTGATTGCCTATGTTTGTGCCTGCTTGCTTGTACGTACAATGGATTACTGCACCATCCTGAATATTGGTATCGTCTCCAATACGGATTTCATTTACATCGCCTCGAATCACGGCATTAAACCACACGGTGCAGTTTTTTCCCATTTTCACATCCCCTACCACGGTAGCATTGGGTGCCAACCAGCAATTTTCGCCCATTTCTGGAGCGACTCCATTTACCTCTAAAATACAAGCCATAATGCCTTTAATTTTTGCTTCGATTGTTATTTCACGGGGAAATTAAAACATTTCAAACAGTCCCGCTTCTTTTTATTCAAATTCCATAGTTCGAAATGCCAATACCTCCTTTTAACCCGATTCCACTGACTAAAAAATAGTAGTTTAGGGCAGCAGATTACCGTAGCCAATCCCAGACTCAATTTGCCTCCGATACCATTCGGCTTTGACCATGGAAAAAAGTTTATTCGACTTTCCGTTGCGAAAAATTATCCACCTGGATATGGATGCATTTTATGCGTCTGTGGAGCAGCTGGATCATCCTGAGTGGCGAGGAAAACCTTTGGTTGTGGGTGGCAATGAAAACCGAGGAGTCGTGGCTGCCGCAAGTTATGAAGCACGGAAATTTGGTGTTTATTCAGCCATGTCTTCCGCATTGGCCGCAAAAAAATGCCCGCAATTAATCTTTGCCAAGCCACGCTTTGAACGGTACAAGGAGATTTCGAGCCAAATCCAAGAAATTTTCTTCGAATACACCGACCTGGTAGAACCACTTTCCCTGGATGAAGCTTTTTTGGATGTGACTGAAAACAAGTTGCAATTACATTCCGCTTCTCTTATAGCAACCGAAATTCGTGAAAAAATCAAGCTGAAAACAGGTTTGAATGCCTCCGCGGGCATCTCCTACAATAAGTTTTTGGCCAAAATCGCCTCTGACCTCAACAAACCAAATGGCCAAGCCCTCATCCTTCCCGAGGAGGCAGCAGAATTTTTAGAGAAGCTCCCGATCGGTAAGTTTTTCGGAATTGGGAAAGTCACCGCTGAAAAAATGCGCCAAATAGGAATCCATTGCGGGAAGGATCTCAAAGAGTATTCCTTACAGTACCTGGTCAAACGATTTGGAAAAGCGGGAGCGCATTATTTTCAAATTGTCAGAGGAATCCACCTCTCAGCCGTGCAACCCGACCGAACGCGGAAATCATTGAGCGCAGAAAACACCTTTGAAAAAGATCTTTTTCTTCCCCATGAACTGGAGGAACAGCTTCAGGCTATCTACCAGGAACTACTTCGCAGGTCCAAAAAAACAGGCATTCGAGGAAGAACAGTCACGCTAAAGATCAAATACAATGACTTTTCACAACAAACAAGAAGTAAAACCTTTGATCAATTTCCTGAAGATGAACTTCTTTGGCAAACTGCTTTGGAGCTTTTAAACCAGGAATCTTTCACCAAACCCATCCGACTCCTAGGATTGGGAGTTTCCAACTTTTCTGAAGGTGATCCACCCCTGAGCCTCCCTGAACAGTTGCCTATTCCCTTTTAAATCTCCATTTTCAAAAAGGAGAATAATCCTGCCATTTTGTCTGTATTTTCTTAAATTTGTATTCAAAAGCAATCCTTTTTCGTTGCAGCTAGTTTAAGAAGCTGCTGAGATTGCTCAATTACCCTTACGACCACAGTTCCATGGATCTGATCAAAGACATAGACATTCTATCTGCCGAAGAAGCGCAAGTTTCTGATTTTCAAACCACACCAGAGGGAAACACCGGAAAGGCCAAAAAGGTCTATATCGAGAGCTACGGCTGTGCAATGAATTTTTCGGACTCCGAAATCGTCGCTTCCATCATGAAGGACAATGGATATGACACCACCTCGGACATGAAAAAAGCAGACGTGATTTTTTTAAATACCTGCTCTATCCGAGAAAAAGCCGAACAAACAGTACGAAACCGCCTTACCCACTTCAACGGACTCAAAAGGCAGAAGCCGAACATGACCATAGGCGTGCTGGGTTGCATGGCAGAGCGCCTCAAGGAAAAATTGCTTGAAGAAGAGAAAATTGTCGACCTCGTCGTAGGCCCCGATGCCTACCGTGACCTTCCCAATCTGGTGAATACGGCCGAAGAAGGACTGAAAGCCATCAACACCTTCCTGTCGAGAGAAGAAACCTACGGAGACATCTCGCCTGTGCGGCTCAACTCCAATGGAGTGTCTGCCTTTATTTCCATAATGCGTGGCTGTGATAACATGTGTTCTTTCTGCGTCGTACCGTTCACGAGAGGTAGAGAAAGAAGTAGAGATCCTGAATCTATCCTTGCTGAGGCCTGGGACTTGGTGTCCAAAGGCTATAAGGAAGTAACCCTCCTGGGTCAAAACGTGGACTCCTACAAATGGTCCCCAGAAGAAAACAACAAAGCGCGACTGAATAAAAAAGAAGAGGAGGTCAGCACGGTAATCAATTTTGCCAACCTACTCGAAATGGTGGCTCAGGTAAGCCCTCAATTGCGAGTTCGCTTCTCTACTTCCCACCCCAAAGACATTACCGACGAAGTCTTGCACACCATTAAAAAGTACGACAACATCTGCAACTACATCCACCTTCCTGCACAATCAGGAAATGATCGGGTGCTGGAGCTTATGAACCGAACCTACACGCGGGCCTGGTACTTGGACCGTGTACGTGCCATTCGCGAAATTTTAGGAGAAGAATGTGGTATTTCTTCCGACATGATTGCGGGCTTTTGTTCCGAGACCGAAGCCGAACACCAAGACACCTTAAGTCTGATGGAGCTCGTGAAATACGACTTCTCTTACATGTTTTACTACTCCGAACGTCCAGGAACACTTGCTGCAAAAAAATATGCAGACGATATCCCCTTGGAAACCAAGAAAAGAAGATTGGAAGAAATCATCGATAAGCAGGCCGAACTGTCTACCGCTCGCAACCTGCTAGACGTAGGACAAGAACAGGTAATCCTCATTGATGGTGCCTCCAAGAAGTCTGCCGAAGAACTGCGGGGAAGAAACTCCGCCAACAAGGTAGTCATCGTCACCTCGGAAGGTCTTCAGCAGGGCGATTATGTTCGTGTAAAAATCACTGGAAGCACCAGAGGCACCCTTTTTGGGACCGTGATAGAAGTTAACCCAAGCAACCTCGCATGATCACTGCCCAAGAAATTCAAGCGGTCAAACAACGGTTTGGGATTATAGGACACAGTCCCTTGCTCAACCATGCCATTCAGGTGGCCATGCAAGCATCACCCACGGAGATGACCGTGTTGATCACTGGCGAAAGTGGAAGTGGTAAAGAGAGCTTTTCAAAAATTATCCACTCCCTATCCCTACGCAAGCATGGCAAGTTCATCGCCATCAACTGTGGCGCTATTCCGGAGGGAACGATTGACTCGGAGTTATTCGGTCATGAAAAAGGATCCTTTACAGGTGCACATGAGGCTCGCAAAGGGTATTTTGAAGTCACTGATGGAGGATCCATATTCTTGGATGAAATTGGAGAGATGCCATTGGGCACACAGGCCCGACTCCTTCGGGTATTGGAAAATGGGGAGTTCATCAAAGTGGGATCCTCTAAAGTCCAGAAAACGAATGTTCGCGTCATCACGGCGACCAATGTCAATTTGATTAAGGCAGTAGAAAAAGGGAAATTCAGAGAAGACCTGTATTACCGACTAAACACGGTGCCCATTTTTGTGCCTCCCCTTCGGGAAAGAGGTGAAGACATCCTGCTACTTTTCAGAAAGTTTACAGGCGATTTTTCTGAAAAATACCATGTGAAAACCATCACCCTCGATGCAGGCGCTCAAGAAGTGATCTTGCGGTACCC
>JBIIGH010000196.1:0-4862 GCA_044236565.1 Algoriphagus sp.
TCGATAAATGCAGTTTGAGAGCTATTGGATTCCTCAAAACAAGTATCTGCTCCCGTATGGCAAACGGGTCCGAGGGGCTTGGCTTTGACCAAGATCGCATCCCCATCACAATCTTCCTGCATGCTGACCACTTCTAAAAAATTGCCTGAGGTCTCTCCTTTGGTCCACAATCTATTTTTGCTGCGAGAGAAAAAGGTAACTCTCCCCGATTCCTGAGTCTTGACAAGTGCCTCCTCATTCATGTAGCCCAACATCAATACCTTTCCGGTAAATGCATCCTGCACTACCGCCGGAATGAGGCCTTCCATCTTTTGAAAATCTAGGTTCATTTTATCTGTTTTTTACATTTGAAAATGAAATACAATTGAGATACAATAGAAATACCCGCCGCGGCGGGCGAGCTTCGTGAAATAGGGTAGAAATACTAATTGAATTACCTATTTCACCGAGCCTGCTCGGTATATTTCAACTCTATTTCAACCGTATTTCCCGTTTCTATTTCAATTTCTTACAACTACCCCTTCTACATCCAAATACATTTTCAATTCAGGAATTCCAATTTCCTTAAAGTGAAAAATACTTGCTGCAAGGGCTGCATCGGCTTTTCCACTGGTGAATACTTCCTTAAAATGGAGCATGCTTCCCGCACCGCCAGAAGCGATTACCGGAATAGGCAATGCTCCTGAAATCGCAGCAGTCAATTCCAATGCAAAACCCGCTTTGGTGCCATCATGATCCATGGAGGTCAGCAGAATTTCTCCTGCACCTCGATCTGCCAGTTCCTTGGCCCAAGCCTTGGATTGTAAAGTGGTTGCCGTCCTTCCTCCATGCGTGTACACCCAGTCAATCCCATCAGTGCAACGCGAATCGATGGCTACCACCACACATTGAGAACCAAACTCTTTGGCAAGTTCATCAATAAGTTGTGGATTTTTCACTGCCGCCGAATTGATGGAGATCTTATCTGCACCTGCTGCCAACAAAGCGTAAACATCCTGAATCGAAGCGATGCCACCGCCAACCGTAAAGGGAATTCGAACTTCCTTGGCAACTTGTGTCACCAATTCAACTAGCGTTTTTCGCTTATCTACTGTCGCTGTAATGTCAAGAAATACGAGTTCATCCGCGCCTTGTTCTGAATACAACTTGGCCAAAGCCACAGGATCTCCCGCATCTCGAAGTTCCACAAAATTCACCCCTTTGACCGTGTGGCCATCTTTGATGTCGAGACAAGGGATAATTCGTTTGGTTAGCATGCGATAGTAAACAGGTAATTCCTAGAAAATGATTTGAAGTAATTCAGGGACAGGCCTCGACAGGCGATTATCCCAATAATTTAATGCGATTCGAATTGGGCCAGCTCTTCCAAACTGACCTTCCCTTCGTAATAGGCTTTTCCAACAATGGCTCCATAGACACCTAGTTTTTGGAGTTCCTCCAAGTCCTTCAAGCAGGATACACCTCCACTAGCAATGAGTTGCAATTCGGGCAACTCCTGAAGTATCTCCCGATACAACTCAAAAGATGGTCCTTGAAGCAATCCATCCTTGGCCACATCTGTGCAGATGACTTGGCGAATTCCTTTGTTGTAATACCCTTTAATGAAGGGAATTAACTCCAGCACGGTAGTTTCTTCCCAACCTCCCACTGCAATTTTTTTATCCTTGGCATCGGCACCCAGAATGATTTTTCCAGAGCCAAAAACTTCTAGCCAAGACTCAAACAAACTTGGATTTTTCACTGCAATACTTCCACCGGTGACTTGCGAAGCACCAAGCGTGAAGGCCTTTTCGATTTCTTCCTGGGATTGGATACCTCCCCCAAAATCCACCGCTAAACGAGTTCCAGAACAAATACGCTGCAACACGGCTCCATTCACAATTTTTTTGGCTTTGGCCCCATCTAAATCCACCAGATGGAGTCGCGTCAATCCTGCCCTTTCAAAGCGTTTGGACATCTCCAAAGGATCATCGTGGTATTCGGTCTTCCGCTGGTAGTCGCCTTGGCTGAGGCGAACACATTTACCTCCGATCAAATCAATAGCAGGAATTACATGCATGGTTGTATGGCTAAGGGACGGTTTTGCAACCTTGAATCCCTTGGTGAATCTTAATTAAGTAGAAGGCAGCGCTAGAAAATTCTCCAGGAGCTTTTCTCCTAAAGTACTGCTTTTCTCGGGATGGGCTTGAATCGCCCAATAGTTGGCTCGATGGAGAATAGCCGTAAAATCTTGAATGTAGTGGGTAGTGGCAAGGGTGCCTTCTCCTAGGGTCGCATAGTAACTGTGCACATAGTACAAGTGCTTGGCGTCGGGCAGATCTTTGAGTAAAGGATTGTCCACCAAGTTCTCGATCGAATTCCAACCCACATGAGGTACTTTTTCTTGACCAGCTGTACTTGGAATAAAGCGTTTGACGATCTGAGAAAAGATGCCCAAACAGGGGGTGTTGTTCTCTTCGGAATGGGTGCAGAGCAGCTGCAAACCCAAGCAAACTCCCAAAAAAGGTTGCTTTACGTCTCGAATCACTTGATCCAAATTTCGCTCCTTCAAGTAGGCCATCGCAGAACTGGCTTCACCTTGACCCGGAAAAATTACCCGGTCTGCCGTGGAGATTTTCTCGGGATCATCTGTAAGTTCAGCCTCCACCCCGAGCCGTTCTAGCGCATAGCACACGGATTGGACATTGCCTGCATTGTACTTGATTAAAGCTACTTTCATGGACTTTTTGCAAGTGGGAACGATCTGGACTGCAGTCCAGATCGTTCCCAAACCTGCCTAGTTAAGTTTAATTTTTATTTTCTGTTGCCAGCAGCTCTTCAAGTACTTGCTCAATTTCCGGCAAGGACTTAAAAAGTTGCTCGAAACTATCAATCACCCAATACTTGTCTTGGAAATGATCTTTCCAGTAAGAGGTCATCATGATCTGACGCACATCGTACGGAAAATGACTTGGCTTATCAGAGAGCGCATGGGTAGTTTCCCCGGCCGAACTCAGAATTCCAGCTCCATATACACGAAGCTCACCTTCCTCACGAATCAATCCAAATTCGATGGTAAACCAATAGATACGGCTCACCAATTGGATGGCCCAAGGGTTCTGAATGTGCTTTAAAGCCATTGCACTAAGACTTTCTAGAAAATCAACGTAGGGTTGATTGACCAGAAGTGGAAGGTGCGCAAAGGCATCGTGAAACATATCTGGCTCCTCCAAATAATCTAGCTGCTCCATCTTTCGAAGCCAGGTAGAGGACGGAAACCGCTTGTTGCTCAATAAGCCGAAAAACAAGTCGTCGTCAATCAATCCTGGTACTACCTCTACTTGCCATCCTGTGGTCTGGCGGAGGACCTCGTTTAGCTCCTCAAAATTTGCAATACGATCTGCAGTAAAATTTACCGCTTTCATGCCTTCCAAATAGGCTTTTGAAGCTGCTTTGGGAAGCTGTGGAACCTGCCGCTCGAAAAGTATTTTCCAAACCTGGAAATCCTCTTCCGTGTACGCAGCATAATCCTGACGCATGTTTTTTAATCTAGGGTCAGAAAAGACCCACTCCTTGGGTTTTTCAATCATTGTATTTGGGTTTAATTCTCGGGGTAATCTGGGTAAGCTACACTAATCTAGAATTATTAGCACTTAATTCAGTTGCTACACTTTTCATTGTTTTCAACTCAGAAAACCACTTGGCTGTTGCAAAAATTCAGAAGTAATTTCAACTCTCGGAAACTAAGTTACGCAGGGATTTCAGTTGGCACAACCCAATTTCAAGCAGAAGCACTTGGTTGGGAAAGTATTAGCCAATAACTCCTTGAATGAAGGCATTGATATCTCCATTCAGCTCATTTGAATTTTTAATACTCTTGATAAATGCCGATCCAATGATCGCTCCTTGACTGTAGCGCGAAGCGAGCTGGAAGGTGGCCGCATCCGAAATCCCAAAGCCAATGAGGCGTGGATTCGAAAGATTCATCGCTGCTACCCGCTCAAAATACTGCTCCTGCTCCGGTGAAATCTCTGCTTTGGCACCCGTGATGGCATGGGAAGAAACCATGTAAATAAACCCATTGGAATGCTCGTCCACTTCACGAATTCGCTTTTCAGAAGTTTGCGGAGAAATCAAGAAAATATTGAATAAGCCATATCGCTCAAACAACTCTTTGTACTCTTCCAAATAATGGCTCATGGGCAGATCCGGAAGGATCAATCCATCAATCCCCAGCTCCTTGCATTTCTTGCAAAAATCCTCCACACCATATTGGATGATTGGGTTGAGATAGCCCATCAGCACTACAGGAAGATGGATTTTAGCTCTGAAGCCCAGTAGTTGCGAAAATAGTTTCTTGATGCTCATCCCATTCTCCAAGGCGATGGTATTGCTCTCTTGGATGGTCGGTCCATCTGCAATAGGGTCTGAGTAGGGCAAACCAATTTCAATAATATCGGCTCCTGCTGCCTGGATGGCCTCCATCACGGGCAAGGTATCCTCTAAATTCGGGAAACCAGCCGTTACATAAATGGAGAGGATGCATTCTTTTTTGGTTTGAAATAGATAGTCGATTCGATTCATGGTACTTTAGGATCTTGAGTGAAGTGAAGAGGAATTGGGAGTTGAATGGGCCTGAATTAGCGATTTCCTCAATAATTTCCCCAGTGGATGTAAGTTTCCAAATCCTTATCTCCCCTACCAGAAAGGTTGATCACGATCAGGTCATCCGCATTAAATTCAATTTGATTCAGTGCATGGATGGCATGTGCCGTCTCGATCGCAGGAATGATTCCCTCTGTACGACTCAACAAAATACCAGCCTTCATCGCATCCTCATCCTCTACCCCAACAAACTCCGCTCGTCCAATTTCATGCAAATG
>JBIIGH010000197.1:0-4711 GCA_044236565.1 Algoriphagus sp.
AAGGTGTCTTTCCGTTGCCCTGCGAGAATAGCTACCGAAAGTCCAATGATTCCAACCATCACCACCAATGCCAAGTGCTGCACAGGTACTCTTCCGATAAACATGATCAGCAAACAAGTAATCAGCAGTAAAATAGCCGTGGACATATTGGCCATACCAATCAGAGCAGTGATCACACCAATGGAAATGAAAATGGGAAGCAGCGTTCCTGCAATGTCATTGATGTTATTTTGTCGCTTAGCTAGCATGGCTGCCAAGGCAGCGATCAAG
The DNA here is from genome assembly GCA_044236565.1 of Algoriphagus sp. Lineage (GTDB taxonomy): Bacteria > Bacteroidota > Bacteroidia > Cytophagales > Cyclobacteriaceae > Algoriphagus. Next base: position 271 of record JBIIGH010000197.1, read on the forward strand.
GAGAGCTTCGCTAAATCCGAAGGTTGGAAGGCTTGATTAATTACTGGAATTACCAACCAACGATTGGCCTCGTTGATATTGGAACCAAACAAATAGGTGACCACCAACAGCGGGATAGACAAAAACATAAATAGCCTTGCGTAGAGGGCATATTTTCGGTAAGGAATTTTGTGTGCCAACCACATCACGACCAAGGAAGCTAACACGAGCTTGGAATGCTTGAAAAGATACTGCTCCGTGTCCACCTCTTTTGCTGCATACACCAACGTGCCTGTTGCAGAATACACCACCAGAATGCTAAACATAGATAGCAAGATCACGATGGCCCAAATGATTGGGTCACCCTTGAATTGCTCATCTATCCATGCCTTTAGCTGATTCATGCGCTTAGTTTTTGATGTAATGCAGCCACGGCTACTTTAAATTGATCTCCTCGATCTTCGTAATTCTTAAATAGGTCAAAACTGGCGCAAGCGGGAGACAAAAGCACTACCTCTTGATTTTCGGCCAGTTCCTGAGCCCAGGCTACTGCCTGTCGTATATCTTGCGTTTCTCGGATTTGAGCGATGTGCGGCGCAAATGCAGTTTTCAATTTTTCATTGTCAGTGCCCAAGCAGATCAAGACCTTCACCTGCCCATTCCCCACCAAGGGGGTCAATACCGAATAGTCATTTCCCTTATCCACTCCACCAGCAATCCAGATCATGGGTTCCTTGTAGCTCCCTAGTGCATAAAACGTAGCCTCCACATTGGTACCCTTGCTGTCATTGATGTAGCGTACCCCGTCGAGCACACGAACAAGCTCCATGCGATGCGCCGCATTTTTGAAAGTTTGGTAACCGCTAAGCAGCTGTGCTTCGGTCAGACCAGCCAAAAGTGCAGCTACCCCAGCACCCAGGGCGTTGAGCAGGTTGTGCTTGCCTTGGATGGTCAAGTCAGCTACCTGGATAGTTGCAGTGGTACCCGCTACTTCAAATACGAGCGATTCGCCCCCACTAAATCCACCTTGACTTGGTTTTTGATCTAATGAAATTCTATAGATCGAAGCCTGAACTGGCGCACGATCAATCCCTGTCTTCGAAAAGGGATCTTCCAAGTTGAGAATAGCGAAATCCTCAGCAGCCATATTTTTGAATAGGGCCATCTTGGAATCGATGTAGCGCTCCATTTGGTAGCCGTAGCGATCCAAGTGGTCAGGAGTAATATTGGTCAGCAGCGCGATGTGTGGCTTTAAACTTACTAGGCCATCGATTTGAAAACTGGAAATCTCAATCACCCACCACGCATGATCTCCTTCGAGTAATTGTCCAGCCCAGCTCTTGCCTACATTTCCAGCAAGTCCTACATCCCATCCCGCTTCCTTCAGTAGGTGGTAAGTCAATAAGGTAGTGGTCGTTTTACCATTCGTTCCGGTGATCGCAATCACCTTTCCTTTGCTGTAACGGCTCGCAAATTCAAGTTCGTCTACCACAGCAATGCCCTTTTGCATGGCCTGCTGCACCACCGCAACGGTACTCGGAATACCAGGACTTTTGATGATCAAGTCGGCAGCTAAAATGCGAGTCTCGTCGTGCTTTCCTTCTTCAAATTCAATCCCTGCTGTCTGCAGCTGCACTTTGCGTGCCTCCCCGATGTTGCCTCCATCGGAAACAAAAACGGCATAACCTTCCCTCTTGGCGAGCAATGCTGCTCCCAACCCACTTTCTCCGGCTCCAAGGACGACTAACCGCTTCATGAAGATTACCTCAGTTTAAGGGTGGCTAATGTGACTACTGCAAGAAGAATTCCTACAATCCAAAAACGACTAACGATCTTGGATTCATGAATTCCTTTTTTCTGGTAATGGTGGTGAAGTGGGGACATCAGAAATACCCGCCTTCCTTCTCCATATTTTTTCTTCGTGTATTTAAAGTAGGCCACCTGAATCATCACGCTTAGACTTTCCACTAGGAAAATACCGCACATCACAGGGATAAGAAGTTCTTTGCGAAGCGTCAAGGCCAGCACGGCAATGACACCGCCCAGCATCAGCGATCCCGTATCGCCCATAAAAACTTGGGCAGGAAAGGAGTTGTACCATAAAAATCCCACGCAGGCTCCAACAAAGGCGGCCGTAAAAATCACCAGCTCACCGGAGTTGGGGATGTACATGATGTTGAGGTATTGTGAAAAAATGGCGTTACCGCTCAAGTAGGCAAAAATGGCAATCGCTATACCAATGATAGCAGAGGTCCCTGCCGCTAAGCCATCAATGCCGTCGGTGATGTTGGCTCCATTGGATACGGCAGTGATGATGAAAATAGCCACAAAAATATACAAGACCGGGATCATGGAATCACCTAAGAATCCAAGGAAATCGGCGTAGTTGAGCTCGTTGTTTTTGAGGAAAGGGATAGTCGTTTTCAATGCTTTGACATCCTGGAAAGACGGAGTTTCGATCACGCCACTTTCAACCGATACCGGTGTAGAAAACTCCCGAATCACTACATCGTCGTTGTAATACAGTGTGGCGCCTACAATAATGCCTATTCCAATTTGGCCTACGATTTTGAAACGTCCTTTCAGGCCATCCTTGTTCTTACGGAATACCTTGATGTAATCATCCAAGAAACCGATCAATCCCAACCAAACGGTCGTGATCAACAAGAGCTGAATGTAGATATTGTTCAGGTTGGCAAAAAGCAGGGTAGGAATCAAGATGGCTGCAATCATCATCAATCCACCCATGGTAGGAGTGCCTTTCTTTTGAGTTTGTCCTTCTAGGCCCAAATCCCGGACGGTCTCCCCAATCTGACGGTTGCGGATCCAGTTGATGATGTGGTGGCCAAAGGTGATCGTGATGACCAGCGACACCAGAGCCGCCATGCCTGCACGGAAAGAAATGTAGCGAAACACCCCAGTTCCTGGGATGTCCAACACACGATCTAAGTAGTCAAATAGTGAATACAGCATGTTAGGTTCCTGTCAGTTGAGTCAACAATTCCGTTACGACTTCGGCATCATCGAAATGATGCTTTACGCCTTTAATCTCTTGGTAATCCTCATGGCCTTTGCCAGCAATGAGCACGATATCTCCTTTTTGGGACAGCAAAAGTGCCGTTTTGATGGCCTCCCTTCTGTCTTCAATGGTGAGTGTCTTTCGGAAATCCGTAGGACCAACCCCCGCTTGCATGTCTTTGAGAATATCGCCTGGCTCCTCAAATCGTGGATTATCAGAGGTGAAAATGGCCTTGGTGCTTTCTGAAACGGCTATTTTAGCCATGGTTGGCCGCTTGGTCTTGTCCCGATTGCCTCCACAGCCTACGACCGTGATGAGCTGCTCATTGCCCGTACGGATGGCATTGATGGTCTTGAGCACATTGTCCAAGGCATCGGGGGTATGTGCATAATCTACAATCGCAGTGATGCCGCCGATGGAGATTCGGTCAAACCTCCCCTTGGCTCCTTTAATTGCCGACAATTCCCGGAGTACTTCATCTTCATCCTCGCCCAACAATACTGCAGTACCAAATACTCCGAGCAAATTCGACGCATTGAAAGCGCCAATCATGCGGAACCAAATCTGTTTTCCATTTACTTCCACCTCCAGGCCTTCGATGGTATTGGAAAGAATTTTTCCCTTGAAGTCTGCTGAAGTCTTAAGCCCAAAAGTTTGTAGGGTACCTCTGCAATTTTGAACCATCACCGAACCACGCTTGTCGTCTCCATTGACCAATGCAAAAGCATCTTTCGGAAGCTCATCAAATAGCTTTTTCTTCGCTTTGATGTATTCTTCAAAGGTGCCATGGTAGTCCAAGTGGTCGTGGGTGATGTTGGTAAATACTGCTCCGGCCAACTTTAAGCCTGCAATTCGTTCTTGTACAATCGCATGGGAGCTGGCTTCCATGAAGCAATGCGTACATCCAGCATCGATCATTTTGCGAAGCAAGGCCTGTACACTTACCGCATCGGGTGTAGTATGGGTAGCAGGCAGGATGGTTTCATTGATTTTATTTTCAACAGTAGAAAGCAGCCCAGTGCTGTAGCCCATGCGAACAAACAACTGGTGTAATAAGGTCACCGTGGTGGTCTTTCCATTGGTACCCGTTACGGCTACTACCTTTATTTTTTCGGAAGGATTGCCATAAAAATTAGCTGCCATTATTCCTAGAGCCTTGGCAGAATCTACCACTTGGATGTAAGTGATGCCTTCTGCAAGCACTGCTGGAAGCTGTTCACAGATGATGACAGTGGCCCCTTTTTCCAAGGCAAGCGGGATAAAATCGTGTCCATCCACCTGCGTGCCTTTAACGGCTACAAAGGCAGCATTTTCAATGACCTTGCGACTATCAAAGACCACATCACTCACCCTTCTCTCCATGTCACCATAGGTAGCGGTCAGCGATACTTTGTACAATATGTCTTTGAGCACGTTCATTTATCCAAGTACAAGGTCTATAGT
>JBIIGH010000198.1:0-4685 GCA_044236565.1 Algoriphagus sp.
ACACGTAAGCAGGATCAATTTGCCGCTGGCCACATTCCGGGTTCGATCAACATCATGAATGGGGGCAAATTTGAAACCTGGCTCGGTTCCATTGTGGGTCCTGAGGAGAAATTTTATTTGGTGGCGGATACCGCGGCTGAACTCGAGATCTTGATTCACAAAACCGCTAAAATTGGGTACGAAGCGGGCATCGCCGGTGCTGTAGTCAATCCCACAGGGATGACAGCAACCGGAATCTCCTTTGACCTTGCTGCATTTAAAGCCAACCCGGAGCACTTTACCCTAGTGGATATTCGCAGTAGAGATGAGCAGGCGGGCACCCCAATTTTTGACAATGCAATAAATATTCCTTTGCCGGAGCTCAGAGAAAGAGCTGGTGAAATACCGGTTTCCAAGCCAATTCTAATCCATTGTGCGGGGGGTTATCGCTCGGCAGCAGGAAGCAGTATAGTGGCAGGGCAGGTCAAGCAAGTACCGGTGCTGGACTTTAGCGAAGCGATCAAAGACTTTCAAACTGCGGGACACTAAGGTCACTTTGTCAACAGCGAACGGTCAACGGTCCACCGTCAATTGTGGTTTTAGTACACTTTGTCTCTACAAATCCAATTTGCTGTCGTCTGTGGACTGTCAACTGTGGACGATCATTTTGTCAACCGTCCACTGTCAACCGCTAACAGCAATCTGTAGTCCAATGTGAAAATTCATCCCAAAATGGAATCCAAAATTGATTTTCAATAGAATTTGCTGTGGACTGTGGACCGTTAGCCGTGGACTATCGAAGTCCACCGTCAATTGTGGTTTTAGTACACTTTGTCTCTACAAATCCAATCTGCTGTCGTCTGTGGACTGTCAACCGTCGACGATCATTTTGTCAACCGTCCACCGTTAACAGCAATCTGTAGTCCAATGTGAAAATTCATCCCAAAATGGAATCCAAAATTGATTTTCAATAGAATTTGCTGTGGACTGTGGACCGTTAGCCGTTGACGGACCCCAGACCGCGGTCTAAGTTTTTAGTAACGATGCGAAAAGAAGAGTTTGTCAACTTAACCATTCCACAAAAAATAAAAACCCTCTACCTAGAGGGCAGTTTTGTGGTGGCCATCCGTTACTACCGGCATAAGGTGAATCTTTACTTATTGGGGGACGAGTACGTGGAGGTATTCTACAACCACAAGCTCGACCAAATTGAAAAGATTGAATTTTTGGCCCGAAAACATAGCCGCATGAAGTTCTACTTGGATCAGATCAAGTTGTAATTTGTCAACGGCTGACGGTCCACGGTCCACAGCTCATTTAATTGAACTTCAACTCCTTATCTCTAGGGTTTTTAAAAAGCGAAAAATTAAATAAAAAAATCCGAAAGACACCTTTCGGATTTTTTTAGGTGATGTTGAGTCAGATTTGCTTAGTAAGGCTATCCCACAAAAATAGAACTAGCATCTGCTGTGGACTGTGGTCTGTCAGCTGTTGACGAGATGATCCACTGTCTTCAAGGTTTTTTCTAATTCACAGTAAAATTGCGGATCATCTCATTTTACAACTTTCGCTTCAAGAAGTCGGTCATCTGCGTGTACAGGTGCCAGGTGGTGTTTCCTCCTGAAATCCCATGGTTCCGGTTGGGGTAGTAGAAGGATTCAAACTGCTTGTCTGCAGCAATGAGCGCATTGACGAGGTCCACAGCATTTTGGAAGTGGACATTGTCATCACCTGTGCCATGGATCAACAAGAAATTGCCTTTCAACTTGTTGACGTGCGTGATGGGGCTATTGTCATCGTAGCCTGCAGGATTCAGTTGGGGCGTCTGCAAGTAGCGCTCGGTGTAAACGGTATCGTAGTACCTCCAGGTGGTCACCGGGGCTACTGCGATGGCTGCCTTAAAGACGTCGTGTCCGATCATCAAGGAAAGGGAAGACATGTAACCCCCGTAGGACCAGCCCCAAATTCCAATTCTGGATGAATCTACAAAAGGCATCTTGGCCAAATGCTTTGCGCCCTCAATCTGATCGATGGTCTCGAGCTTGCCCAAGTTGGCATAGGTAGCATGCTTGAAGTCACGGCCTCGAGCACCCGTGCCGCGGTTGTCAATACTGGCCACCAAGTAGCCTTCTGCCGCCAAGTGCTGGTGCCAAAAGTCTCGTGATCCACCCCAAGAGTTGAGTACGTTTTGCGATCCTGGACCACCATACACATACATTAGCACAGGGTATTTTTTGTTGGGATCAAAATCTGCTGGCTTGATCAAGTACCCATTGAGTGTGGTTCCGTCTACCGTTGGGAAGGTGAAAAATTCTTTTTTGCCAAGTGCAAAAGTTGCCATCCGGTCTTTTAAGGCCTGGTTGTCTTCGAGCACCTTCAGGGTCTTGCCGCTCGCTTCGTTGAGCGTGACGGTCACCGGACTCGCAGCACTGGTATGGTAAGCGATGAAGAACTGATGGTCGGGGCTCATGTTGATGCTGTAGGTACCCGCAAGCGGACTCAGTGATTTCTTGCCTTTACCATCCAATTGGATTACATAGAGTTGCCGTTCCAAAGGAGATTTTTCGGTAGACAGGTAGTAGAGTTTTTTGCCCTTCTCATCCACCCCTACCAAGGAACTCACTTCCCAAGGGCCAGTGGTCACCTGGCGAATCAGTGTTCCGTCGAGCTGATGGTGGTAAATGTGTTTAAACCCGTCCTTTTCAGAGGTGCGGATAAAGGACTTGCCATCGCTGAGGTATTGTAGGTCGTCGTTGTAGTCCAAGTCCACATAAGTGGCGGATGTTTCGGATAGCACGAGCTTGCTTTCTCCAGTGCTAGCGTTGGCCTGCAAGAGGTCCAACTGATTTTGAAGTCGATTGAGGCGAATAAAAGCCAGCTGATTTGGGTCTTGGGTCCAGTACAAGCGTGGCAGGTACTGATCTGCTTCAGGACCTGCATCCATTTTTTGTACTTTTTTGGAGGCGAGGTCTACGACATGGATCGAAACCAATGCATTTTTTTCACCTGCCTTGGGGTACTTAAACTTGTAGTCTTCTGGGTAAAGAGGCCCCCAGGTTTGCATGTTGAACTCCGGTACCTCGCTTTCGTCAAATCGGATAAAGGCAATTTTCTTTCCATCTGGAGACCATTTGAAGGCTTGGGCCATGGAAAATTCCTCCTCATATACCCAGTCTGCAGCTCCGTTGATGATGCGGTTGTTTTCCCCATCGAAGGTAAGCTGCGTGACGCTGTTGGTGGCGAGATCGGTCACGTACAGGTTGTTGTCCTTGACAAAAGCCACCTGATTGTTGTCCGGAGAAAGGGTGGCATAGGAGATTTTTTCTCCCTTCATCAGCTGCTGCTTTTGCCCTGATGCGAGGTCGACCACATAGAAAATCCCTTTGGAAGAGCGGCGGTAGATGGATTCCACATCCGTAGCCAAGAGGGCCTTGGATTCATCGGCATTGAAACTGTAATCCGAAAATGCGATTCCCAACGCTTGTCCATTCAGAAGTACGCCGACTTCTTCTCCGGTAGTGACCTTGATTTTAACTACGGCTGGCGCACCATTTCGCTGAACCAGGGAACTGTAAAAGTTGCCGTCTTTCATCCAATTGATGCCGTATACCGACTTTTGGGAGAAGGTTCCTTTTTTGAAGACGTCCTCCAAACTTACCTTTTTAGGAGTTTGCGCTTGAAGCGAAAAGCTAAATGCAGCCAAAGTGCAGCAAAGCAGTACGCGGAATTGCCAATTCTTACTCATATTTTTTTATTTTTGGATACAGATCCGGTGAATAGAAAGGCCTAAAGATATAAAATGGCTGAGGGATTCTAAACCTTTGGAGCGTAAACAGAAAATAAGCTATTTCGTAGCGTAAATTTTTCCACATGAAGAAGAAAATTGCTTTGGTCACCGGAGGCTTCACTGGTGAATCCGTGATCTCCCTGAAAAGTGCTGCTGTCGTAGAAAAAACCATTGATAGGTCCCTTTATGATGTCTTTACGATCTTCATCTACCCAGGGGATTGGTATCATTTGAGCGCTTCAGGTGAAAAAATCGCGGTAGATCTCAATGATTTCAGCCTACAGTTGGGTGATCAAAAAATCACCTTTGATGGGGTGTTTACTATTCTCCATGGATCTCCAGGGGAGGATGGCAAGCTGGCGGGCTACTTTGACCTGCTGGGCATTCCCTACACGACTTGTGACCAACTGACGTCTGCCATCACGATGAACAAGGGCTATACCAAGGCTATCGTGCAGACCATCCCCGAATTACAAGTGGCTCGATCCATGCAGCTATTCGAGCAGGAGCCCACAGCTGCAGCTAGAATTCAGGAAGAACTTCAATTGCCCTTATTCATCAAGCCCAACAATGGTGGAAGTTCCATCGGCATGAGCAAGGTAAAGACTTGGGAAGAATTGCCTGAGGCCTTGGACAAAGCCTTTGCAGAGGACACTCAGGTATTGGTGGAGGAATTTGTCTCCGGAAGGGAATTTTCAGTGGGGATATTTAAAGCAAATGGTCAGGTTACCGTCCTGCCTGCCACGGAAATTGTTAGCAGCAGGGAGTTTTTTGATTACGAGGCTAAGTACGTACCGGGTGTATGTGAGGAGATCACTCCAGGCCGCATGAATTCGGAGGAGGTAGCACGGGTGGAGCGCATTGCGAAAAAAGTCTATGCGGTGCTCAATTGCAAGGGAGCGGTTCGTATCGATTATTT
>JBIIGH010000199.1:0-4684 GCA_044236565.1 Algoriphagus sp.
AGGATCCAAAAGCCCAGTGGGTCGGATGATCTGCTCCACCACTACCCCTTCCGTTAAGGTCAGTTCATAGTCTGCTGGCGTGGCCGACACGTACACAATCTGGTTGATCAGCTGCTCAAACTCCTCGAACTTAAGTGGTCGGTTATCCAAGGCAGAGGGCAATCGAAAGCCGTAGTCCACCAAGTTGACTTTTCGAGATCGGTCGCCTCCCCACATCGCTCGTACCTGTGGCACCGTCACGTGACTTTCATCAATCACGAGCAGGTAATCCTCCGGAAAATAGTCCAACAAGCAAAATGGGCGTGTGCCGGGCTTCCTCCGGTCAAAGTAGCGGGAGTAGTTTTCTACCCCTGAGCAATAGCCTAATTCCCGAATCATCTCTAAGTCAAATTCGGTACGCTCCTGCAGTCTTTTTGCTTCCAAAAATTTGCCTTCCTTTTCAAAAAAGCTGAGCTGCGCCATCAAGTCATCCTGGATTTCATGAATGGCCGTATCAATGGTATCTCTTCCGGTTACGAATAGATTGGCTGGAAAAATGGAAATGATCTTCTCATCCGAAAGCTTCTTCCCTGTGCTGGGTTCAATCCGCTGGATGGCTTCGATTTCATCGCCCCAAAAAATGATACGGTAGGCGAAATCCGCATAGGCCACGTAGACATCAACCGTGTCTCCTTTGACCCGAAAAGTGCCGCGCGTCAAGTCTTGTTGGGTGCGGCTGTACAAGATATCCACCAACTTAAATAGGAGCTGGTTTCTTGGAATACGATCTCCTTCCTGAAGGCGCAAGATATTTTTGCCAAATTCTTCCGGATTGCCAATGCCATAGATGCAGGAAACGGAGGCCACCACAATCACATCCCTACGTCCCGAAAGCAGGGCTGAAGTGGCACTCAAACGAAGCTTTTCGATCTCCTCATTGATGCTGAGGTCTTTCTCGATGTAGGTGCCTGAACTAGGAATAAAGGCTTCGGGCTGGTAGTAGTCGTAGTAGGAAATGAAATATTCGACCGCATTGTCGGGAAAAAACTGTTTGAACTCCCCATATAGCTGGGCAGCTAAGGTCTTGTTGTGACTCAGGACTAGCGTAGGCCGTTGGGTTTGTTGAATGACATTCGCGATGGTAAAGGTCTTTCCCGATCCTGTCACCCCTAGCAGTACCTGTGCGTTATCGCCCGCTTTCAAACCCGATACAAGCTCTTTTATGGCCTGTGGCTGATCGCCCGTTGGCTTGTAATCTGAGGTAAGTTTAAATTCCATAGCGTATCTCCAACACCAATTAGGGGTAAAAAGGTTTAGTTAACTCCCAAATTAGTTGGAGCGTACTTAATCCTCTTTTTTACGATTGTAAAATAGAAAATTGGTACGTAACAATAGGAGCAATAGAATCGGAATTAATGCAGGGGAGAAGGATTGCATGCCAAAGATCCAGAACAACAGGGTCATCACTGTTGCTCCCATTACAAACAATAGGTAGGAAGAAATCCAGGTCGCATTGGGACGTGCAACCAATCCCCAAACCAATACCAGGTGCCCAGGAAATGCCCAAAGGATATTCCAATTCCAAGCTGTAGCGGAATGATCCGTAAAAAACCAAAGAAAGGCAACCACTAGCCCTAGGATTCCAACTGACCCAAAAAGAGCGACATCTAGCCCTTTCATCAGCTTGCCTTTCTTGAATCCATACAAGGTCAATGCTGCAAATAGGACTACTAAAAACCAGAAGATTACGGTCGGATTGAGCAGAGACTGCTGGGCCTCTTCTTTCGGGTACTCCAAAAGCACTCGGCTTTGTTTCACCAAGGGTCGGGAAACCCCATTTTCGAGGATGGTCGCATTCGCAAATGCCTGCTCCATGTAGGTGGGCAAAAACTGCTTTTCTAGTTCCGTCGCCGGGCGATCAATTACCGCTCCCAGAGCGAGGTCAATTCCAAAATCTGCCCAAGGGAGAGGCAGTACAAATTCATCAATCAAATTTCGAAAGGTCTTCTCCCCAGCTACAGAATCAGACCATACCAACTGCTCACCCATCGCGATATCGAAGGCATCTCGGATTTTAGTTGCACAGTTGTTGTAGAAAAAATCATACTTGTAAAACCGTCTTTCGGGAGCGTACTGTGCATCCAAGTGCTGCAGGAGAAAGTCTTTTTGCTCCTGATTCAAATCCAAAACCTGCTCCCGAAGCCCACGCTTGTAGTAATCGTATTCAATGATAAAACGATCGTAGGGGACTACACTGAGCATGTAGTTGAGCTTGCCCGTAGCAAACTTTCCATAAAAATTAGGCGTATCAAAGTCAAAGGTGCCGAAGTTAAAGACCAGGTCTCTGCCGTCCGGCCCAATTTCACGAAGGCGAATGGCACTGTGTCCAAAAGAAGAGTACAGCTCCGTACCTGGATCTGCGGTTAGCAAACTTACTTCCCAAAATTGTGCTTTTGCAGGAGTTAGCCCTACGAAGCTCAAAAGAATTAGGAGGAATCCTAGCTTGTATTTCGCCATCATTTTTTAACTTGATTTACTTTTTAAACTACTTTCCAATGGATATTTTTTACAATCACCTGTCCCCATCTTGGTTCCATTTTCAGCGTACAATATACAGCATATTCCTAGCAGTTGTATCCCTACTTCTCTTTCTAAACCCTTGCTATGGTCAAGAAATTGGCGCCTACAAAACTCGTACTACCGGAGATTTTAATCAAACTTCAACCTGGGAAGTTTGGGATGGAACAGCTTGGCTACCTGCTACGCAAAAACCCGGAAAAGAACAAGACATCTACATCGATCAAACCCATATCCTCAGGCTCCTAGGCAATGAAGCTGTCAAAAGTGTTTTTATTTATCTTGAGAATAGGCAAAAACTAAACCTAAACGGCAACAACCTAGACGTATATGGGGGCTTGGCAGCCTTTACAGACGCTGCCCCAGGAAACCCAAAACCTGCCGGGAGCAGCCAAAACTGGATAGGTAACTCCCCAAGCAGCAGCTTGACTTTCAAAGGAACAAGCCGGGTGATTGTCGAAAAAAATAGCTGGAGTGCGGAGACCACCCGAAGCCGCTTCGCGGTAATTTTTGACCCGGGACCTGGACAAGTACTCACATTGATGGCAGGCATGAAAGCCCTTTCCTTTCGCGTGCGCTCCGGCACCCTAGACCAAAAAAGAGACCGAACCTCCTCATCTGCCTCCTGCTTCACCCTCTCCTTCAACAACGAAAATAGTGTCTTTGGCGCTGGCCCTTTTGGGGACTTCACCGTAGAATCAGGCGCCACCTTTCGCTCAGAATGCAATGCCAATCTGATCAATCGCTCAGCAAGTGGATTGAGCTCAGCCCTCCTTTTTGAGTTACAGCGGGAGGGCCGTCTTGTTCTCCAGGGGACTAGACCCACGATCGAAGCGGCACAGTTTCTACTGGATGGAACCGTCATCTTCGAAAGTGCCCAAGGACCCATCAGCTTTCTTTCCAGTACCTACCCCAACTCAAATCGCCCTAACGAGCTACGACATCTGGAACTACAGGGGGCACATCCACTGAAGCTTCCAGAGGCACTTTCCTTGAAAGGCAACCTGCTGCAGCAAGGCACAGGAACTTTTCAGGGTACCAATACCCACCTTAGTCTTTCTGGAGAAGAAGATCAACTCCTCATCGGAAGCAACTTGAATCTAAACTCCCTGACAGTAGACAAATCTGGTGGTACTGCGCACATCCAGCAGAACCTGGTCGTAGAGCGGCAGTTTACGCTAACGAAAGGAGCCCTCGACTTTCATGGAAATAACATACAGCTCAATAAATCTGGACTGGGAGGCTACCGATACAGCAATGGATCTTGGAGAAATCTTGCCCTTCTCAGCTACGACGGGCTTCCTCCCCTGCTCGATGAACACAACGCCACCTTCCCTTTTGAGGACCTTAAAAATGGAGGACAGCGATGGGTTCAACTTCTAGGTTCTCCCCCTGCTGCAGGAGAATTGAGGATCGAATTTGTGGAGGAGGCAGGGGCCAACCACGATGCCAATTTTCAGGATGTGGATGGAACGACCATTTTATACCAACTCAACAGTCATTTCAAAATTTCGGTGGACCCAGTGCTTGGCGAAGGAGAGCTTGAGTTTCGAATAGCTGCCGACCGCCTCCTGATCGACCAGGTGGAAGACCTCAGGCTGGTGAAGCGGGATCAAGCTGGACCTGGAATTCCGCTCCAAGGTGTTTCAGAAAATTTCCCCTGGGCTAGGAGAAGGATCAATTGGGCAGACCTCCCAGGGCATGAATGGACCATCGGGAGCTTTAGAGAAGCCACGGTCCTTCCCCTCAGAACTAACGTAAAGCCAAATGAAGGCGAAACTTTTTCATACCAAAACGCTGCCCTAACTCCGTGCCTATCCGATAGATTTGGAGCAGGCCCACATCCTATTTTGAATTGGAGGCCAAGGGATTTTCGAAGATTTCCCTAACTTTCTAGAACTACGAGCCCATTTAACCCCATGACCTTACTCTTTGTCTTTCTTTCCATTGCCCTATTGGTCTTGCTGATCGTCTGGGCCAAGTTGAATCCCTTCCTTTCCTTTTTAATTTCCGCAATTGCTGCTGGATTCTTGTTGGGATTACCCGCAGACCAGGTAGCCAGCTCCATTCAAAAAGGGATGGGGGCACTGTTGGGAGACTTGGTCATTGTCATTGTCACTGGAGCGAT
>JBIIGH010000023.1:0-16987 GCA_044236565.1 Algoriphagus sp.
CTACATTGGGTTTGACTCCATCGCACAGGCTGGTGGGGAGGCAAAAAACCCGGTTCGAAACCTGCCCCGAGCCATTGGATTGGCGATTACGGTGGTTGGCTTCTTCTACATTTCCTTTACTTATGCCGTCTACAATACGGTTCCTTGGCAATTTGTGGCCGAGGAAGCGCAATCCAAAGACCTGACAGCCGCCGGGCTCCTTTCCTTGCTCCTACCCTCAGGAATCGGCATTGCGATACTTTTGGGTGCGGCCATTGCCCTACTCAACGATCTGCCGGCGATGATCCTATCCGTTTCACGCCTCGTATTTGCCTGGGCTGAGGACGGTATTTTTCCAAAAAAGCTGGCTGCCATCCATCCCAAGTACCAGACGCCCGTGCCGGCCATTCTTTTGAGCGGAGCGGTTTCTTCCATAGGAATATTGGGCAGCCACTTTGCGGGCGACTTCTTCCTTGGCATCGACATCATGGTCACTTCCATGCTCGTCAATTTTATATTTATGTGCCTTTCTGTGGCCTGGCTACCGAAAAGAAACCCTACCCTGGCAACCCAAATTCTGATTTTTCCTAACCCGCTCCTTCGGGCGATTATCGTCGGAATCGGCCTTGTTTTTCTACTCTCCTTTTTAGGCATCCACACCTACAAGGATTTGAATGCCTCGGTTGCTGCCTGGTATTTTCATTCCACCTGGATCTGGTTGCTAGTGATGGGGATGGCCTCCCTCTTGTTTTTTTTCCGTTGGAAAAAACTCAAGGAAGCAGACCCAAGCCTACTCGAAAAATTTTCAAAATTACCCTAAGAAACGATGAACCTCTCAAAATATACGGAACTCGCACCTGGCCTAACGATCAGCAGGGCACTCACAGGACTTTGGCAGATTGCCGATCTCGAGCGAGATGGCAACAAGGTCAACGCTTTGGAAGCCGCGAGGCACATGAAAGCCTATGTAGATGCGGGGTTTACCACCTTTGATATGGCGGACCACTATGGCTCGTCCGAGGAAATCACGGGGGTATTCCGAGACACCTACGGCACAGCTGGTACCCAATTTTTTACCAAATGGGTTCCCTCACCGGGAAAAATCACTGCCGCCCAAGTGCGAGAAGCGGTGGAAAAAGCAATGCGCCGAATGAAGACCGAGCGGATCGACCTGATACAGTTTCATGCCTGGCAATATGCACACCCGAGCTGGGTGGACTGCCTTTTTTGGCTGCAGGAACTCAAGCAGGAAGGATTGATCGGACACCTGGGGTTAACCAATTTTGATACGGCCCACCTACAGATCGTGGTCAATTCCGGGATAGAAGTGGTTTCCAACCAGGTATGTTACTCCCTGCTGGATCAACGCGCTGCTGGCGACATGACCAGTCTCTGTTTGAAACATGGGGTGAAGCTGCTGGCATTCGGAACCGTGGCGGGAGGATTTCTTTCGGAGAAATGGCTAGGCAAACCCGAGCCTGTATTGAATGAATCCCTCACCTGGTCTCAAATGAAATACAAACGCTTCATTGACGCTGCCGGAGGATGGGAAACCTTCCAAAGCCTCCTTGAAACACTCCAACCGATTGCCCAAAAGCATGGGGTAAGCATCGCCGCATTGGCGAGTCATTACATGCTCTGCCAACCCGCCGTGGCGGGCGTGATCATCGGGGCGCGCTTGGGACAAAGTCAACATGTTGCCGAAAATGAGCGGTTGTTCTCGATCCAACTCGATGCGGCAGACCATTCCAAAATTCAAAGTGCCTTGAGCAGCCTCCAGAAAATCTCGGGAGATTGTGGGGATGAGTACCGCAAGGCACCTTTCTTGACCGCATCGGGGGACCTTAGCCACCACATCGATGCCTTGCCCAGCCCTTACCCCACGGTCGAGGGAGCAGATGGGCGCATTAAAGCGCTGAGCGGCACCATTTGGGAAGATATCGCAGGTTTCAGCAGGGCCGTCCGCAAGGGAAACCATATTTTGGTATCCGGCACTACTGCCACGCATGGCTCAGTCCAAATGGGAGGAGATGATCCTGCCGCACAAATGCATTTCATCATTGATAAGGTGGAAGGGGCGATTCGTGCGCTTGGAGGCAGCTTGGAGGACGTGGTGCGCACACGGATTTTTGTGCAGCGGGAGTCGGATTGGGAAGCCATCTCTCGAGCCCATGGGCAGCGCTTTGCTGGAATTCAACCTGCGAATACCCTGGTGCAGGCCACCCTAATTGGGGAGGGCTATCTCGTCGAGATAGAAACGGATGCGCTCCTTTCTTAGGGAGTACCCTAGAGGCAAACTAGTCGAGTAATCAGGTTTCGTGACTGTCGATTTCCAATTTATTCCTCTGCTTTTTTAGGATGGAGTACGATTCCTGGGGCATCCGTTTTATGGATCCGGATTTAAACTCAATTTTTTGTTGATCCTCCAAAGCATAGGGCTGGATCAGGAGTTCGACGGGCAGGTTCAAACCCTCCGAGAGGTTTCGGATCATGTCGATTGTCAATCCTCTTTTCTTGGTTAAAACAAGGCTAACGGTTGTTTTGCTGCCAATGAAGGGAATCAGGTCCTTGTCTTTCAGCCCTTTCCTTTCCATCGTTTCTTTGACCGCTGCGATCGGATCGGGTAGCGAAATGGAGTAATGCTCCTTTTCGTATTCCTCGATTAAGAGCACCAGCAATGCTGCTTCCATTCCCTCTGCACTCACAGGGTCTGCTTCGAAAATTTTGGTAAGTCGAGCAAGGGCCTGCTCGTATTCCTGTTCCGTTGTAATTAATTTATCCCACTTCATAAGGTTATTAAGGCAATGCGGTTGAAAGTGGAAAAGTATCAATAAAGTTTTCATTTTGAAAACTTTATGTTTATTTATTTAGGATAAAATTTTAAAATCATGTTGGCTGCAAATTCTTCCGTGTAGCGTACCTACCACCTTTCAAAGCTCAGCTGTACACCACCTAAACAAGGTTCATGATTTGAAAAAATTAAGTGAAAAAATAGCTTTAAGAAAAATCTGAGGCCCTAAGTCCTCAAACCCATTAACGGCATACCCAAAAAAAGGATACTTAAAGACCAAAAAAATGCCCACTGGAAGAAAATTTAACTCCACCCCATCCCGCCTAGGGTAAATCCTCCCTCTTTCCTTCAAGGTGAAGCAGCCTGAGAAAGCCCCGAATACCCCGCACTTTTTCAAAAATTCCCTGACTTTGGAAGATGGAAAAGCAGATTTAACTATATTTCTGTCAACCCATTAACCGCAACTCATGACTTCTTCTTGGAAAATCATTCTGCTCCTTGTGCCCTTTTCTTGGGCCTGTAGCGCTGCCAAACAACAGGCGCTGCCCGGTATTCTTGAAGAGGTCATTGTGCGGAGGGATAGCTGGGGCATCAACCACATCGAAGCCAAGAATGAACAGGATCTCTTCTTTTCCCAAGGCTACCTCGCCGCCAAAGATCGCCTGTTCCAATTTGAACTCTGGCGCCGAAAAGCCACAGGCACCACGGCGGAGCTGGTTGGGCCCGCTGGACTGAAAAGTGATATCGGTGCACGCTTGCTGCGCTACCGCAAAGACATGGACCTGGAATTAAACCACTACCATCCCCGAGGCAAAGTCATTATCGAATCCTATGTGGCCGGCGTGAATGCCTACATTGAAGAAACTCGCAAAGACCCTGCACTCCTCCCCTTTGAATTTGCCAAACTAGGAATAAAGCCAGGCCTCTGGACCCCAGAGGTGGTGGTCTCCCGACACAACGGCATTCGCTCCAATGCCGAACAAGAACTGTCCATCGGACGAGCCCTTGCCCATGTCGATGCCCAAAAAATCAAGGAATTGCTCTGGTTTCACCCGGGCGACCCAGATTTGACACTTGATCCTTCCATAGACCCCAACTGGCTGGCCGCTGACCTGCTTGATTTGTACCTAGCCGTGGGGGAAGACATTCCCTTTGAAGACCTGTTTGAAACCGAAGAAATGCCCGAGGGAAGCAACAATTGGATCATCAGCGGAGCGCGTACCCAAAGCGGATTTCCTATTCTTGCCAACGATCCGCACAGACGGATTGCCCTTCCTTCTTTGCGCTACATCGTGCACTTGAAAGCTCCAGGTTGGAATGTGATCGGCGGCGGTGAACCCGTGATTCCGGGTGTTTCCATCGGCCACAACGATCGTGGGGCTTGGGGACTGACTATTTTCCAAAGCGATGCGGAGGACCTCTATGTGTACGAACTCAATCCTGCCAACCCCAACCAATACAAGTACCAATCCAACTGGGAGGACATGACCTTGATCGAGGAGCGGATCGCCATCAAAGGGCAGCCGGATAGCCTAGTGACGCTGCGCTACACCCGACACGGACCTGTGACCTACCTAGACACCCAAAACCACCGTGCGGCAGCGGTGCGCGCGGCATGGCTGGAACCCGGTGCTGCGCCCTACCTCGCATCGCTGCGGATGAACCAAGCGACGAATTGGGCGGAATTTCAAGAAGCCTGTAACTACAGCTTTATCCCTGGAGAAAACATGATCTGGGCAGATAAAACTGGAACAATCGGTTGGCAAGCGGTGGGCATCACACCCAAGCGCCCTAATTTTAGCGGCATGGTCCCCGTGCCTGGAGATGGGCGCTACGAATGGGATGGGTACTGGCCAAATTCCTTGAAGCCCAGCCTAACCAATCCTGAAAAAGGATTTTGGGCCACTGCCAACCAGCACGTGACTCCTGCGGATTACCCCTATCCAGAAGCGCTTGCGTTTACCTGGGCAGATCCCTTTCGTGGAGATCGTGTCAATGAGGTATTGGCACAAGACAGCAGCGCCACACTCGCCAAGTCCATGGCCCTTCAAGTCGATGTCACTGCCCTACCCGCCCGCCAACTTACGCCCCTACTGCTACAAGCGCCCATCAGCGATCCAAAGGGAGTGGAAGCACTGGAATGGATGAGAAATTGGGACTACCAACTTCTTCCTGAAAGTGTAGCCGCCGGGATGTATGTGGCCTGGGAAAGAGCCCTGGTGAAGGAAGTACGGAAGCGACTGGTGCCTGAGGCCGTGCAAGGGCTCATCCAACCTCCACTGACCCAAATCATCCGATGGATGAATCAACCCGAATTGGTGTTTAAAGAAAATGCCCTTTCCCAGCGAGACCAGCTCTTGGCTCAAACTTGGGCTACCGCGCTAGACGACCTTGCCAAGCAGCTGGGACCCAAGCTTACGGACTGGGCATACGGACAAACTGATTACAAGCACATTGCCTTGCAGCATCCTTTGTCAAAATGGGTGGATGCCCAAACGCAGCAGCAAATCGATTTGGGACCGCTGCCACGAGGCGGCTATGCACATACCCCTACAGCCAACGGCTCGGGAAACAATCAAACTGCTGGAGCGAGCTTCCGCATGGTAACCGATCTCGCGGACTGGGATTTGACGCAAATGACCAACACCCCTGGGCAGTCGGGAGATCCCCGAAGTCCTTTTTACCAAAACTTATTTGAAGACTGGGCAAAGGACCGCTATTTTCCAGCCTATTTTTCGGATAAAAAGATAAAAAAACACAGTGTGGAGCAGGTGGTATTTATGCCCCTTTCTAAAGAATAGAAAGGAGCAAGGGAGCTTTACTTAAAGTCTGAACCCAAGAAAATAACGTTAGTAGGTCAATTCCATGAGGCCTGGACTGTGGATCGCCGTCTGGGAAAAATGATTCGAACTGATTCAAACTTTTTTTGAGCCCTGGTAAGGCTTGCAGAGAGTCCTGAAGGTTTATCGCGTAGGTGAACCGTGTTGGGATTGGTATTCCGAAGGCGTATAGCCTACCCATTTTTTGAAATTTCTGTAAAAGGTTATTCTATTTGTAAATAGGCAACGGGACGCCAAGGATTCAATGGTGCGCGTGTCCAGATAGCCTGACTTGATCAACTTCAGCGCTAATTTTATTTTCAAGTTATTCTGATATTCACTAAATGAGCAATAAGAATAATAGTTAAACACATATTTCAGGTGACTTTGCGGATAATCTAGTTGGAATGCCAGTTCCTTTAATGTAGGTAGAGCCTGGAAATTTTCAAGTAATTCTTCCTCGAATTTTTTAATGGCAAAAATAATTTCATCCACCTTGTGCTTTACTTTTTTTTCTAATTCCAGGTCTTCTAGTTCGGTTGGTTCAAGTTTGGTATTTCGCCAAACGGCGACTTCCTCCTTACTGTTAGTGTTGAGATTTTTAAGTAGCAGTTGCTGTCCGTAAAGTATAATAGGGTTTTTTAAAATGTAGACGATAAAAATTAACCACATAATGGAAGTTAAATTATAAAATTGAACGAATAAGTTCTTTACAGTTTCTTGGGTATTGCTTAGAGAAACATAGTTAATTAGGATATAAATGGTAATAAAAATAGCAAAAGTCATTGATGCCCATACTTTTATAGACTGAAAGTGTAACCGTTCCCTATGATTTTTTCTTTTGTCAACAAACTTCCGAAACAGAAGAGCAACTAATACAATATAGAGCGAGGAAAAAAGAAAGAAAACTTCTTTAATCAACCTAATATCTAGATTAAAAAGTTTGATTGTGACTGCAAAAAAAGAGGGGAATACCAGATGCAGGATTGTTTTTTTGTAAGGAACATTTTTGTTAAAAAGGTTTACAAAAAATAAATACCCAACAATAAACATAAAAAATTGAATGCTAAATTTACCCACCAAAGGATTACTAAAGGATTCAATCAGTTCAAAGGATTCAATTCCTTGGAAAAACCGCTGAGCTCCTGCTACAGATAAAATAATTAAGAAATAAATATCAGGCTTTTTATCCTTTTCCCTAGCTATCAACACTACAAAAATGAGCAATAGCAGCGCGAATCCTACAAAAAACGAAAAAAGGGCTGATATCATTAGCTACAATAGAATTTGTACAGGAGAATGCATGAAAACATGAAGCACCCAATACAGGAGCTAAATCTTTTCGAATTAGGGATTGAGGAAATTCTTTACGGTTAAATACATCCTCTTTGGCTAAATATATTTATTTAGTCCCATATTCAAAACACAAATATACTTTAGTGGGAAGAGCCTTTTAAAAAGCAAAAGTTAGATACCTACCTGCGAAAAACATGCAAAAAGCGAGGCGCACTGTACCAAGTATGAAGTATAAAGAACAAATTGGAACCACGGTGAAATAGTAAAGGGTGCTAGAAGCTCAACCTATTTCACCTGCCTGAGGCAGGCAGGTACTTAGCACTTTGTACCTTGTACAAGGACTTACCATATCGCAGCGTTCCCCCCAAACAAGCGCATGCTCACCATAAATTCATGGGTCGGATTCGGAAGGAGGTAGCTCTGTAGCATCGGCCACTCGTACACGTAGCCGAAGCGAAGCTTGCCCATCAATACACCCAATTGTGCATTGTTGGCATAGTCTACCCGGTGACCGCCGCCTACCCAGAACTTGTCCTTGAACAAGAACTTTAGGTTGAACTCCACATTAGTAGGCAAGTCCGACTGGCTTCTCCACATCGCATTAGTGATGAGTGTCAAGCTCTCAGAGAAGCGGTTGCGGTAGCCTGCCTGCGCAATGCTTACCCGTGGCTTCTTGTCCATAAACACATCCCCACTGCTGATGCTTCCTTGGTTGACGTTATTCACACCATAGGAAATGTAGTAATCCGGGTGAGTGATCGACATACCGATATTCAAGTCCAGCACATTCATGTCAGCAAAGCCGCCTACATACTGGGCTAGCGTTGGGTCATTGGCTTGCTCGGTTGTCAATCGGGTGCCGTCTAGGCGGATGCTGTTGATGTTCAATCCTGCGCCCATGCGTAGGCCTGCCTTCTCACTTACTTGGATACGCGTGGCGTAGCTCAGGATCAGTTCCGATTCGGTAAAGGCACCGTACTCGTCATTGAGAAGGTTGACCCCTACCGCATTCTTGCCTAGATCAGAAGAGCCGCCCAGATTGGCGAAGTCGAGTTCCGCGGATATAAAGTAGGACTTGGGTGCTCCTTCCCAACCAGCCCACTGGTTGCGGACTAGCCCTTTCACCATAGAGCCTTCGTAGGCTGTCAAGGCAGGATTAAAGTAGCCTTGCAAGTGGCTAAACTGAGACATGTATTTTCTGGATTGCGCAAATGCTCCTAAGGAAAGTAGCAGGGCAAGGAATAGGGTAGTTATTTTTTTCATAGTAATTTTTTTATAGAGAAACACAATCGAAATACAGTGGAAATAAACCGAGCAAGCTCGGTGAAATAGTAAATTCTGCTAGAAGCCAAACCTATTTCACGAAGCGGCCCGCCGCGGCGGGTATTTCTATTATATTTCCATCGTATTTCTACTTGGTACCTTGTACTTTGTACTTTTCCCTATTTCCTAATCAAATTAAGTACCCCTCTCCGTATCTCTCCTGTTTCTCCGATTTCAATCGTCCAGAAGTACGAGCCCACAGGCATTTCTTTGCCTTCGTAGGTTCCGTCCCAACGGATATCCGGATTTTCGGTGTAGAACAGTCGAACGCCTCCTCTATCGTATATGGAGATCCGTGCTCCCTCGTAGAAGCGGATGCCAGGAACACCCCAGGTGTCGTTGATTCCATCCGCATTTGGGGTAATGGTATTCGCTACGATCAAAGCTTCGAAGTCTGGACGCGTCCGTTTGATCTCGAAAAACTTCGTTACGTTATTTCCCTTTCGGTCCAGCACTTGAGCTAGGATTAGGAAGGTATCTTTTCCAGGTACGCGTTCTGCGCTGCTCCAGAACAAAATATTCTCCTTTATTTCAAAGTAAGGGTTGTCGTATCCCGGCCCGAATATGTTTGTGAAAAG
Source organism: Algoriphagus sp. (assembly GCA_044236565.1). Classification (GTDB taxonomy): domain Bacteria; phylum Bacteroidota; class Bacteroidia; order Cytophagales; family Cyclobacteriaceae; genus Algoriphagus. Next base: position 8,787 of record JBIIGH010000023.1, read on the forward strand.
AGGAGTTTTCGTAGAGGTAGTTGTTCGGGAAGTCTTCACGGTAAAGCCTCCGACGGGTATGAAAAATTCAGTGGTGCTTCCGGCAAAGGAAGCGTTATTTAGCGACAGGTCAAGTACCAAGTGGTCTCGGTCCAGAAAGCCGAAGTCTTGCAGGAATCCTGCGGACAGCGTACTTGCGGTAGCGGTGGTGTAGAAGGAAACCGAACTCTGCTCTCCTACGCTGTATGCCAAAGAAAAGTCTGCTACTTGGGCATGGCCACCAGCGACGTTTTGGGTCAGGGGACTAATGCTTTGCCCCTGAAGTGAAGAAGTCCCCAAAAGCATCAAGAAAAACAGGGCCAATACCTTGCCCTTTATCAAATAAGTGACATCCACTCTCTTACCCAGCTTGGATACAGGTTTTAGCATACCGCTTGTTTTACTAGGTACTACTCCAAATTTTAAATGATTCATATTTTGGCATAAAACATTATCCTTCACAATGAAAATCAAAAGGCTGCACTAAATGGCAATTCAAGATTTAAAGTCATTTTTCGCTCCTATTTTTTGGTAAACTAGTTGACCCTAATCAAAAATAACTGATGGGGCGCACAGCACGTTGATCCGATTTATCAATGGGCCCAGCTACATTTTCGTATATGAACCAGTACGCGTAAGCAAAACCATCTATCTGCGTAGAACTCCAATACCAAAGATTATCATCAAACCCTCCGATAATAATTCTATTATCGCGTAGCTTATTCAATTCTATTGAACTAGGTAAAAACCAATCCGAATACCCTCCATTTGTATAATCAAGGGCAGCCTTAGCGGCTATATTTTGTTCGCTACATTCGGCCACAATGTCTAAAGTGTTTTGCTCACCTGTGCCCAGTGCTGTTCCATTTGCACCCGAGAGAACCTGGATATCACTTTGTTGAGGAGGGGCATTTACGCAGCCCCATGCTAATGCTGCACGATCATTATTGATAGAAATATCTGTTGGAGCCGCGATCAATCCATGCTGCACATCGGGATCATAACCTGGATCACCTTGTTGGAAAATGTAAGCCACTTTTCCACCTTGGTAACTATCACCAACTGCCAATGGGGGAGGAGGTAATGAAGCTGAATTTCCTACCATATTTCGCCACATTCCTCCTGAATAAACTTCTAGTTCACCTCCAACATTTCGGTCACCACAATTCGTACAAAAAACCACAAGTCCTGTAGTCGGGTTGGAAATCGCCTGACGTTGGGCATAATTCATCCTTGGTGGTAAAAATCCTTGCGTAGTACTCTGGATTTCGACTTTCGCGGAAGCATTTGGAAGAGTTGTTCCAATACCTACGCTAGCGCCATTGTTATGGATATTGCTATTATTCAACACCCATTGGGAACCATTCCAAAATGGGGTATTTCCAGCAGCATTTCCGCTACTTAACAGGCCTGAAGCTCCCGTTGATCCAGTCGGACCTTGAGGGCCCGTTAAACCAATTGGGCCTGGTTGGCCAGTTGCGCCAACTGGACCTTGAGGACCTGTCAAGCCAATAGGACCCTGAGGGCCAGTAGCACCAGCTGGGCCAGTTAAACCAATTGGGCCTTGGAGACCAGTTGCACCAGGTAGGCCTGCTTCGCCAGTTGGACCTTCAGGACCAGCTGGGCCGGTTAAGCCAATGGGGCCAGCCACTCCTGGCAGGCCTTGCGGTCCAGCAACATCCCCAGTAATGGAGGCAAGCTTGATCTTCTCTGCTGTGGTATAATCGTTGGAAGATAATCCCTTGCCAATTTCCTTGTCTACTTTGGTGGCCAAGCTTGTCGTCACATCTGCTGCATTGGCTTTGCTGGCAAGTTGTGTGTTCGTAGCGTATACGCTAAGGTCCTGGTCTCCAGTATTGGTACCTGTGATCGCAGCGAGCTTTGTCTTTTCTGCCGTGCTGTAGTCATTGGTGGATAGCTCCTTACCGGATACCTTGTCTACTTTGGTAGCCAATGCCGTAGTTGTAGCGGTGCTGAGGGGCTTGTTTGCATCGGAAGTATTATTTACCTGATCCAGGCCCAGGTTTGTTTTAAATGCTGTAATGCTGGCTACTCCTGTTCCTCCACTTCCTACGGGCAATATCCCATCCACATTTTCCGCATCCACTCCATAGGCATAAAAGGAAAAAGGTACAGCCTGCAACTTAGAAGTTCCCATCGCGGTAAAGTTGAGCCCTCCATTGGGATCCATCTCCACCTTGATAAACTTAGAAGCAGTGCCCCAGTCAATGGTTGAAAAATTACCTGTTTTGGAGTTTGCAGTGCCGTCACCCACCACCACAGCAAATATCCCTTGTGGATTGGTGTTCGTTTGTCTGGTTTCAGTATAGGCTACTGTCCCTGATTCGGAATTTAGCAGGATAGATAATCGAAGGCTTATCTTTTGGCTAACCAGCACCTCTCCAGCAGCATTTCGAGCCAGTCCTTGAAAGTTTATACCTTCATTTTGAGCTAAAGCTGAAAAAGAGAAATTAAGGAAGATAATTAAGGAATAGCATAATCTTTTCATTCGCTTTCTTTTTTCCCCAAAGCAGTATTTTTTTAAGGTAGAAATCGAGTGAAGAAAATTGTACAGTTCTTATTTTGTAAGATTTGTAACACTTTTTTCATTTATGTAACATCAATTTTTTTTAGAAAATAAAAATTAGGGAGGAAGGCGATTGAACTAGTATTGAGAAATACGGTACCCGCCGCGGCGGGCAGGCGAAATACAATGGAAATAAACCGAGCAAGCCTACCTGCGGCAGACAGGCTCGGTGAAATAGTAAATGGTGCTAGAAGCTTGACCAATTTCACGAAGCTTGACCGCCGCGGCGGGTAATTCTATTATATTTCCATCGTATTTCCCTTTATTATTTCACGAAGCGCAGCGAAGTCTATTTCCATCGTATTTCCATCGTATTTCTAAATGTTATCTCGTACCCTAATAATCCTATTCCTCGGCATTCTAGTTTTTAGCTGCCAATCCAAGGCTCCTGCAGAAAACGTTACTACAGCTGAGGCAACTCCATTCGCCATGTCTGATGTACGATTTCAGCGGCTTGATGGAACTGAATTTGGGTTAGCCCCAGAACAGAAAGCCTATACCGTGTTACACTTTTGGGCCACCTGGTGCAAGCCCTGCTTGGCAGAGTTCCCGGAATTAAAAGCGGCCCTTCCCCGACTTCAAAGCGATAGCGTTGCATTTTTCCTCGCTACGGAGGAGGATATGGATCAAATCCGAGCCTTTGAAGAAAAACGTACCTTCGGCTTGGACTTTCTCCAGCTGAAAAAAGGTACGCTTGCTGATTTTGAAGTGCATGCCCTCCCTACTACCCTAGTCCTAGATCGCCAAGGAAAGGTGGTGTATCGGCACATGGGGCAGTTAAACTGGCAGGAAGTCACCTCCATTGAAGACCTAATCTCCCAACAACCATGAGCCGCATCCTACTCACGCTACTTGCCTTTTCCGGGCTTTACCTCGCCTCCTGCACTTCGGCTACCCCACCCGTGGTCGCTATTCAGGACATTTCCTTTACAGGTGGGGAGGGAACATCCCTGCCTTCCCTTTCTTCAGATGGCAAGACACTGATTCTTTCCTGGGTAGCCACACCCACGGATAGCACGGCACAATTCCAGTTTGCACGCCTTGGAGCAGAGGGGACTTGGTCTAGCCCTGAGCAGATTGCCGAGGGCTCCAACTGGTTTGTCAACTGGGCAGACTACCCTGCTCTCATTCAAAACAAGGGTTCTTTATTAGCGCACCACCTGCAAAAATCCTCTCCTGGCAAATTTTCCTACGACATCCTCCTGCATGCCTTGCCCAAGGGAGAGCAAATCTGGCGTTCTGGACTTCCCTTGCACCGCGATTCCACGCTGACCGAACATGGATTTGTGTCCGCAGCAGCTTACACCGATTCGAGCTTTTTCGTATCCTGGCTGGATGGGCGCAACACCGGAGGCGGAGGGCATGAAAGCCATGATGCCCACTCTGGAGCCATGAGCATCCGAGCGGCGGAAGTAACCCTGCAAGGACAGGTGCTTTGGGATACCCTGCTGGATGCCAAAACCTGTGATTGCTGCCAGACCAGCACGGCCATTACTTCCCAAGGACCTGTGGTGGTCTACCGCAACCGATCCGATCGAGAGATTCGAGACATTGCCATCACCCGCCTGCTGGATGGATCCTGGACCGAACCAAGGATCATCCATCCCGACGGCTGGGAAATAGCGGGTTGCCCGGTCAATGGCCCCAAGGTCGTCGCTCAAGGAAATACGCTGCTGGTGGGCTGGTTTACCGCTGCCAAGGGAGAAGCAAAGGTGCAGTTCTCTTTTTCTTCGGATGCAGGAGCCACCTTTGGTGCGCCAATCACTGTCGAGGGGCAGGGAATCATTGGCCGCGTGGAAGTTGCTTTGCTGGATGAGCAAACAGGCATCGCCTCTTGGATGGAAACTACTAAGACGGGTACCTTTTTGATGGCTGCTCGAATTGAGTCCGGGGGTAAGATGGGCAGACGCTGGGAGATTGCGACGATGGACTCCGGTCGGAAAAGTGGATTTCCTCAACTGGAGGTGCTAGGGGAGAACGTTTACTTCGCCTGGACTGAGGTGAAGGGAGAAACCAACCAGGTACGGACTGTATTTTTGCCGAAGGCAGCGTTTTAGTGATGCAAGAACCGAGAGCCAAGAAACCCGCCGCGGCGGGCAGAAGAGGGTTGTAGTTCAATTCAATGATTCCCTACTTCAACATTCTGCACTCGGCGTTCATCATTCGACATTAAGTAAGTAGTAAGTATCAAGTAGCAAGACGACTCTAGAGGCAAGAACCGAGAGCCAAGAAACGAGACGTGGGGGGCAGGCCAAATTCAAGGCACCAAGATTGAGTAGAAGCAAGAGCCAAGAAACCCGCCGCGGCGGGCAGACGAGGGTTGTAGTCCAATTCAATGATTCCCTACTTCTACATTCGGCACTCGGCGTTCATCATTCGACATTAGCTTAGATCTCGTATTTCGCCTGCCCGCCGCGGCGGGTATTTCTACTACGCACTTCCCGCTGCCGCGGGCATTTCCCAATCAAAATCCCTAACTTTACCCCATGTTTGATTGGATCAATTTTTTGGAAGCAAGTATTCTTTGTGGTCTCTTGACCATCTACTTGCTGCTATTCAAGAAAAATGCACTCCGCTCCTTTTCCGATTACCTGCTGACGGTGGTTATTCTGACGCAGTGCTGGACCGTGCTCCTATTCGTCTTGGTGTATTCGGAGAGTATTTTGGATTCCCCACACCTCTACAAGACGGCAGCTCCAATAAGCTTTTTAATTGCTCCACTATGCTACTTGTATGTACGTTCGGTCTTATTCAATGAGCTTCGCTTTAAAAAAACGGACTTTCTCCATGCACTTCCTTTCCTGTTTTTTTTAGTGAATTACCTTCCCTTTTTTGCGAGTTCCACCGAATCCAAACTGGACATCCTGAATGCCACACTGTTGGATAAAAATGTGGCCATCACGACCCAGTTGGGCCTGCTACCAGAGTCCATCTTTTACATTTTACGCCCGATTCAAACCTTGTTTTACCTAGCTTTTCAGTGGGTTTTGGTGTTACAGTTCAACAAGGCTTTCAAAGTAAAAGAGGTCCAAGAGCAAATTGGGGTGGTCATTAGCTGGCTCAAGGTATTTACCCTTACCAATACGGCAGTATTTTTCAGCCTAGTGTTTTTGATTGGGCTCTACTTATCTATTCCCAACATCTTCGAGGAAAATCTGCTCAGCCTGATTCCCAACTCCCTGCTTTCCATTTCCTTCTTTGTGGGCTGCACCTACCTTTTGGTCAATCCTCAGGTCTTGAATGGACTGCCTTTTGTCAAATACAAGGAGAAAAAATCTCAACTGATCAGCGATGAACTGGTAAAAGTGCCCTTTATCCACAAAAACTACGCAAAAGAAATTGCCCAGTTGGAAGCCTATTTTGCAAGTTCCAAAGCCTACCTGCAACCCAATCTATCCATCAGTGAGGTGGCAGTTGCCACTGAAATCCCCAACCGGGAACTCTCCTTTCTGATCAACAGCTACTACAAGCAGCGCTTCAGCGACTACCTCAACGACATGCGGCTAGCCCATTTCTTAAGCCAAGTGGATGCCAGTTCCTTGGATAGTTTTACCATCGAATCCATTGCTACAGCCTCTGGATTTGCCTACAAAAGCTCCTTCTACCGTGCCTTCAAAAAGAAGTACGGCAGCACCCCGACTGCTTACCTGCAACCCCTTATTTCTGGTCAAAACGCCGAAAAATCGAGTTAATCCGTCCTAAATTCAGAAGATAGTACTTAGTTGTCCTGCTTCAAAACCAAGTTGTGGAAGAGATAAACTAATATTATGGGTGTTTTTATCTTCACGTCCTTTTGCATTTGCCATTGCCTGCTTGGCATGCGCAGTCCTCAGCTCAACTAGTCTTCAAGGCCAAAGCTTAGCTACCTCCACCGTCAATGTGGCAGGGGGACAAGGCAAGACCAGTACCTTCTCGCTAGACTACAGCATCGGGGAGCAGAGCGCCATCGTGCGCTACCAGTCGCCCGCTTCAGGGAGCATCGCTGCGGGACTATTCCAAGCATTGACATCCGTCATCACCAGCATCCTTCCCACACCCAACTCGGAGGGGGAAGCCTTGGTGCTATTTCCCAATCCTGCCTCCGAGTACAGCACCCTCAAGGGAGCGTTAAGCAAACCCGGATACCTCAGCTTTCAACTCGTCGATATCCAAGGACGTGTCCTGCAGTCCGACAACCCAGTTTACTACAGCCGCCAGGTCGAAAAGGAATTTTCCCTGTCCGGGCTCGCCGCTGGCATGTACTTCATTCGCGTCAGCTATTCTGCTGAAGGGCTGACGCAAACCCGCACCTTCAAATTAATTAAAGCGTACTGATGAGAAGAATCGTCTACTCCACCCTCCTATTCCTTTTGCTTTCATTTTCTGCAGTGGCACAAAATGGGGGCATCAACTTTCAAGGCATGGCGCGCAACGCTGCTGGAGAGGCCTTGGCCAACCAGAAAATAAGCCTCCGACTTTCTGTACTGCTCAATTCTGAGTCGGGCACGGTGGAGTATTCCGAAACCAAGGAAGTCACTACCTCCGGACAGGGTATTTTCTCGGTGGTGGTCGGAGATGGGAACATCCTCACCAAGACGGGTAATTTTTCCGACATCAACTGGAAAAACTCGCTCAAGTTTCTCAAGGTAGAGCTAGATCCCAGCGGAGGAACCAACTTTGCATTAATGGGCAGTTCCAGGCTTCAGGCAGTTCCTTTTGCCTACTATGCCAATGGGGTGGACGCTGAAAATATTCAAGGCACCCTTCCTGTGGCCAAGGGAGGTACGGGAGTGGGGAGCATTGCTGCGCTCAAGTCGAGTTTGGGGCTCGATCAGGTCAACAATACGGCCGATGCCAACAAGCCCCTCAGTACGGCTGCACAGGCAGCTTTGGAGACCAAGGTGGATAAGGTCACTGGAAAAGGGCTTTCTGCAAACGACTACAGCAGTGATGAGAAAACCAAACTCGCCGCCATCACCGGCACGAATACGGGGGACCAGGACTTGAGTGGATTGGCTACTACAGCAGCGCTTGCTAGCAAGGCGAATACCACCGACGTAACCACTAGCTTGGCCACCAAGGTGGATAAAGTGACCGGCAAGGAGCTCTCCTCCAATGACTACACAAGTGCCGAGAAAACCAAGCTCGCCGCCATCACTGGCACGAATACGGGGGATCAGGATTTGAGTGGATTGGCTACCACCGCTGCACTTGCCAGCAAAGCCAATACCACCGACGTAACCACTAGCTTGGCCACTAAGGTGGATAAAGTGACCGGAAAAGGACTTTCTGCAAACGACTTTACCGATGCCGAAAAAACCAAACTCGCCGCCATCACCGGTACCAATACTGGGGACCAGGACTTGAGTGGATTGGCTACCACCGCTGCACTTGCAGGCAAAGCAAATACCACCGACGTAACCAACAGCTTGGCCACTAAGGTGGATAAAGTGACCGGCAAGGAGCTCTCCTCCAATGACTACACAAGTGCCGAGAAAACCAAGCTTGCGGCCATCACTGGCACGAATACGGGGGATCAAGACTTGAGTGGGTATGCTACGACCATTGCACTTGCTGGCAAGGCAAATACAGCAGACCTGACTACAGGCCTCGCGCT
>JBIIGH010000200.1:0-4593 GCA_044236565.1 Algoriphagus sp.
GGGCAGAGCTGAAAGCAAAAAACAAAAACTCCAAAGACTCACTAGAAAAGAAGGTGCATACCTTTCAATTCAATTTGGTTTCTCAGCAACTCAAAGAAATTGAAACTGTAAAAGAGCCTACGCGGCTTGCTTGGGCAAACATTGCGCCTGACTCCTCCAAAGTGGTGTATGTCAAAAACTTCAATCTGTATTGGATGGACAAAGCCAATTTCTTGAAGGCGGTTAAGGATTTGAAGGATTCTACCCTGGTAGAAACTGCCCTTACCACCGATGGAGAGGCAGATTACGAGTACGGATGGGGAGATCGTGGCGATGACAATGTCGAAGTAGAGAAAAAGAAAAAAGATCGAAAGCGAGCTCCAGTACTTTGGAGTGCGGATAGCAAGCAGTTTATCCTTACCCGCACCGATCAGCGAAAGGTTAAGGACCTCTGGGTGATTCACAATACCCGTGATCCTAGACCCACTTTGGAAACCTACAAGTATGCGATGCCAGGGGAGAAGGAGCAGCCGATCACTGACTTGATCCATTATTCCTTTGAAACGCAGAAGTTGAGCAACTTACCCATTGCCACATTTAAAGACCAGACTGTCTCGATTTGGTCTACTACTCCAGCTGCCAATACTCGGGATGATGATTTTAGACCCACTACCTGGTTGGGTAATGGTACTGAATTTTACTTTTCCATCACCTCCAGGGACCTCAAGCGAGTGGATGTGTTGCGTTGGAATTTGAAGACCAACCAAAAGGAAGTGGTGATCGAAGAAAGAAGCAATACCTACATCGATTTCGAGAAACCCGAGTTGGTAGGCAATGACTTGATCTGGTGGTCAGAGCGTGATGGCTGGGGACACTTTTACCTTTATGGCAAGGACGGAACCTACAAGCGTCAGCTTACCTCAGGACCCTACCATACGGCCGGTGCTGCTCGAGTAGATACTTCCCTACGGAAACTATACTTTACGGCTAATGGTCGTGAAAAAGGCGAAGATCCTTACTACGAACACTTGTATTCGGTATCTCTTGATGGGGGAGCAGTTACCTTGTTGAATAAAGGGGATTTCAACCATGAAATTAATATCAATGACCCGGCTTCCTATTTTGTATCTAATTTTTCCCGCGTAAATACAGTTCCTGCATCCGTACTCCACGATCGAAATGGAGCCAAAATCATGGATTTGGAGACGGCGGATCTCAGCCAACTCCTTGCTGCTGGGTACCAGTTTCCAGAGCCATTTACGTTCAAGGCAGATGATGGCATCACCGACTTGTTTGGGGTGATGTACAAGCCTTTTGACTTTGATTCTACGCGTAGCTATCCGCTGGTGCAATACGTCTATCCTGGCCCACAGACCGAGGCGGTCAACAAGTCTTTTGGTCGCGGCATGGACCGTACCGATCGCTTGGCACAGTTTGGCTTTGTGGTCGTGACGCTAGGCAATCGTGGCGGTCACCCGGCTCGCTCCAAGTGGTACCACAACTATGGGTATGGAGATCTCCGTGATTATGGATTGGCAGATAAAAAGGCAGCTGTAGAGCAGTTGGCGGATCGCCATTCCTTTATTGATCGAAGCAAGGTGGGTATACATGGACATTCGGGTGGAGGCTTTATGTCTACAGCGGCATTGTTGGTTTATCCAGACGTGTTTAAAGTGGCGGTTTCTTCAGCAGGAAATCATGAAAACAACATTTACAATCGTTGGTGGTCGGAAAAGCACCATGGGGTGCAGGAGCGTGTCTTGCCATCTGGGGACACGACCTTTGTGTACCAGATTGAGAAAAACTCCGAATTGGCAAAAAATCTAAAAGGACACCTGATGCTCAGCACGGGGGATGTAGACAACAACGTACATCCTGCAGGCACCATCCGCATGGCCAATGCTTTGATTAAGGCAGGAAAGCGGTTTGAATTTGTCTTGCTACCTGGTCAGCGCCATGGATATGGAGACATGAGCGAGTATTTCTTCTGGAAGATGGGCGATTACTTTGTGGCGCATCTATTGGGAGACAGCAGTCCTCCACCAGTAGAAATGGTCGAAATGTTACGAGATAAACCGAAAGACAAATAGATTTGAGTTTCCCCTTTGCACAATCCCTCAAGAAGAAACCTTTTTGAGGGATTGTTTTTTTAGGTCTTTCCATTCCCAAACCCAATCCAGCTGGTAAAAAGGTTAGTTCACTTTGATGGAGTGATTCGGAAAAGATGGCTTGGGTAAAACCAGCGAGGTCTCTCCAGCTTCCTTGCAATTGAAGAAATACCCACTTACCTTTAAAGAGCAGCTTGCTACGAGTTGTTCTTGCTCCATCAAAAATTCAAAAAATAACAGATGCCTAAATGTGTGTGCATGGGTGCCAAGTTGAAATGTACCTTTGGTGCAGGTCCAAAAAACATGATGGTACTTCCTATTGCTAGGGTATTGAATTCCAAGGTGAAGTCCATAGCAGGTCAGTTGGATATCATCCCCTTTTTGAATATTCCTGCTTTTGGGAATTGCTTGTCTCCAATCAACCCCATGAATTGGAAGATGATTGGACCCATACCGGTTTTTGTTCCAGGTCGTTGCATTCCCATTCCCATCATGCCTTGGGCTCCCGTAGCCAAAAAATTAAAAATAGGAGGGAAGCCTGCCATGCTTCAAAACAGCAAAACCATGTGCGTTTGGATGGGTCAAATCACTGTTCAGAAACCAGGATTGACCAATGTGCAGTCGAAATAGTTGGAGAATTTTTTGGCTTCAAGAATAGCAAAGAGACAAGAACCTCCAGTTTGGACACAAATAGTTTTCATATAGGTAAACTTTCTAAGTCCTACTACCTTACTCAAAAGAATTAAATTACATTCCATGAGCCAAGACACCCAGAATAAGGAATCCACAAGCAATTTTTTAAAAACCACATTCAAAGACAACCTCGTCCAATTTGTACTGCTGTTTGCCGCAGTTACACTCGGGTTTTTTGCTGAAAACTTGAGGGAAGAAAATGCCCAACGCAAGCTAGAGGTGAAGTTGATGCAATCGATGGTCGCGGATCTGGAGCGCAATGAACGCCTGTTGAGCAATCAATACGCCTCCTTGACGGCCAGAAAAATAGCCAGTGACTCACTAGCCTATTTTTTTAACCAGCCGGACATGCAGCAGCAGACTTCCGAAATCTATTTCTATGCACGTAAACTGGGAATCTATGCGGGAGAATATCCCCTTGCTTCTCGGTCCTTGGATCAGTTGAAAAATAGCGGACTATTTACGCTAATTAGCATAGAGGAAGTGGCCGATTCCTTGTCTACTTACGACAATTTGAAGACGCAGTACGAGCAGCGAATCAAGTGGTATTTTGAGGATGTTAAAAAAGTGCAGGATGAAAACAAGCAGCTTTTTGATGCCCATGTTTTTGAAAAAGCAACCGTATACACGGAAGCCAATCGATTTGAGATGCTTAGGCCAGAAGGCAATCCTCTGCTTATCAGTTCTCGAAAGGAAGATTTACAGCATTACTACAACACGTTTTATTACCTCAAGCGAAACACCGAAACGCAATTGCGTGATGTAGATCAGTTGATTCGAAGCACAGTGGCATTGCGAAAACTAATTCAGGAATCGTATTCTTTTTGAGCCATCCAGATAAGTGCTGATTCCAATAGCCTTTGATGCCCCACAAGGAATGGAAGTGAATCAAGTGGATGAACTCTAGATCCGCCAAACAGGAAATTTAAGTTATGGCTGCTTAGCCCATACTCGAGCAGGCAGTAGTCCTTGGCGAATGCCGGATAGCCCATCTTTTTTTAAGTTAATTGGTGGGCCGTGCCTACCAAAACGCTGCGCAAAATCCTGCCTAGACTTTCAGTATAGATTACCCGTGTTGATGGGTCTACCCCCCCTGATTGCTTGTTAGTAATAATAGTCAAATTGAACACGGTCATTTGCCAAGAGCACATAACCTCCATTTTCACTCGGTGTGTAGGTCAGCGTGGTGCCAGATATAGTGTAAGCAGTATTGCTCACTCGAAGTCCATTAATGTACATTTTCATCTTTGAGTTGGTGGCGGCAGGGGTTTGCGTTAGCGTAAAGCTTGTTTGCCCAGCAGTTGCGGAACTCTGATCTGCCACTTCTCGTATGGCTGCCCAACCCCAAGATAAATTTCCCGAACCTGCTGTGGTGAGCACTTGTCCGGCAGTTCCATGTGCTCTTGGGTAGGTGACGGTGCCTGCAGTTAGGGTTCCACTAGTGTTTACACTGCTTACGCTTGCATTTCCAAGTTGGATGCTGTTTGAAGTTGTCACCACTGCTCCATTGCCTAAAGCGGTTGCGTTGGTTGCACCTGCGCTGATATTGGTCAGATTACCCAAAAGTGTATTGTTGGACTCGGTAGTAATTACTGCCCCAGCTTGATTTCCCACAATTACATTTTCAATGGCTGTAGTCAGCGGAAAAGTCGAATTATGGCCGATAACGATGTTTTTTGCTGCTGAGGTGGCAAATCGCATGACATGTTTACCTAGGATCACATTGTCGTTTGCTGTGGTAGTACTCCAATCTAAGGCTTCGGAGCCTAAGACGATGTTGTTACTTGCACCCTGACTCAGGTACATCGCATTA
>JBIIGH010000201.1:0-4570 GCA_044236565.1 Algoriphagus sp.
CCATCGTCCGTGATGGCCAGGTGCTTGGAGGTGTCCCATTGGATCACCTCGTCCAGGTTATCCGCTGTGATACCAAGCAAGAAACCATAGTTGGCCAGCGATTTGGTGGAGGCCAGTTGGTATTTGTCGGCCCAAAGTTCGAGTGTGAGCGTATTGGGCCGGGTGTTGGGCATTTCGATAAAGGAGGTGACTCCACCGGCAATTGCCGCCTTGCTCTCGCTGGTCAGGTCTGCCTTGTGTGTTAGTCCTGGATCCCGAAAGTGCACCTGTCCGTCGATCACTCCAGGGAATAGGTATTTGCCACGACCGTCTACGAGTTGGTATTGATCTTGGGCAGAGATGGAACCGATTTTTTGGATGCGTTCCCCTTCAATCAGGACGTCGGTCACTTGAATTTGGCCTTCGTTGACGAGGGTGACTTGCTGGATAAGCGTGGCTTGGGACATGGTGGGTAGGGATAATCTTGCTTTTACAAAGAACGCAGGTAAATCCTAAGATTACAATGGGCTTTGACTTGAGGAGTTAGTTTAAAAAGGAAATATGATTATCCGCAATCATGCCAGTAGCTCAACATAGCTACTTTAAACTGCGGATAATCGTTGACAGACCATAGGCCACGGCCCACAGGCAGGCAACGGTCCACAGCTCTCCTAATTGAACCTCAAACCTTTTTTTCTCTGGTTAGTGGTGAAAAAGCGAATAATCATAAAAGGAGAAAATGAAAAGGAAAGGAAATATGGTTTGAAGTTCAATTAAATGAGCTGTCGACCGTGGTCTGTCAACTGTGGACGATTTAGAAAATTTTCGATAATCCGTTCTAATCCATCATCCCCTTACCTACAAAGATATTTGGAATACATTTCTCGATGCGGCTGAGTCGGGCAGGGGACTGCTTTGCTCCCGAAAAGTGGATGAGGTAGCCTCGCTGTCGGCCTGGAGTCAAGGCAAAAAAAGCAGCTTCTAGTCCAGGATGTTCCGCGAATTTTTCCAGTAGTTCGTCGAGTAAAACTTGTGGAGGGGGAGCGGTTTCTGATTTTTTTCCAGATCGTTCCGTTTGAATAGCCTCCTGCAGGAAGTGGCGGATTTCATTTTCCAAGCCCGTAGCTTGACTTAGCTGGGTAAATCGAAGGATTCTGCCTTCACGGGAATTGGGTCCGGGAAGCGCTAACAGTCCCTTGGGATCGGTGATGAGCTGTCCTTTGATAAAACTCAATACACAGGAATCCTTAAATACCCCCAAAATCACCACGTTTTTCCCATTGATCGTGTAGGTTGGCACCCCCCATTTCCGTTCTTCCTGAAGTTCCGTTTCCAAGATCAATTCACGCAAAAACTCCAAAATATCCGTCCAAAGCAGCACCTTGCAGGCCGGGGTAGCGCCCAAAGAGCAGCGCATGCAGCCTTCTACTAAAAATTGGTCAACGAGGGGATTTGGGAATGACATGGATAGGGTCTTGCTTTTAGTTACGAATTAACACACTCAAGTAGATTTTTTGAAAAAGGAACCAGTTTTTTTGAAACCACATAGAAACCACATAGGCACATATGGTTTATTTGATGCCTATGAGTCAAGTTTAAAAAAACCAAAACTAAACCCTTTCCCTTTTTTCTATGTGCCTATGTGGCAAAAAAAAAACCACATAGGCACATGAGGTTTGAGTGATTCCTAGAAGTCAAGCTTATTTTTAACCTGTTCAAAGGTTTCCTTCTTTTCTAGGTGTCTATGTGGTTTTCATTGTTTCCTGCTACGTGGTTTCATTCACAAATTCCAAGATATCTCCAGGTTGGCAGTCCAGCGCCTTGCAGAGTACAGCTAGGGTACTAAATCGAATGGCCTTGGCTTTTCCCGTTTTCAGGATGGAAAGGTTGGACAGCGTAAGGTCCACTTTTTCGGATAGCTCGTTGAGGGACATTTTCCGCTTCGCCATCATCACGTCTAAGTTAACTACAATCGCCATGGCTCAGACGGTTAACTCGTTTTCAGCTTGGATTTCCACCCCTCGCTTAAAAACCTGTGCAATGGCAAAAATCAGGGCGCTTAGCAAGAAATATTCAAATGCCCCCGAGAGGTAGGATTGCAATCCTTCTAGTTCGAAGGAACGCTTGATCAACCAGTCTGCGCAGCCACTTGCCATCGCAAGAAAAATGCCTATTTCAAAGGCAATATAACTGAGTGTACTGATCAGCTTGGCGATTTCCTTACTGAAGGGATGGATCAAATCAATCTTTAGGAAAATCCGAATCATGGTGTAAAACAGCTGTGCCTTTAAAATGGCTATGGAAAGGATGAGTGTGCCAATACCCCCATAGAACCAAACATCCTTTTGGAGTAAGGGATATAAATTCAATCCTTCATACAGATCTTGAGCTACCGTAGGCTTGGAAAAACTATAAGCAAATGTAAAAAGCAAGGTGCCAGCTTGAATGCACAATCCAATAAATATCGACCAGATGATGACAGTAATCAGCATCAAGGTGGGTTGTTGTGCCCACTTTTCTTTCCAAGTGTTGAGCGGTTGATTCATATTTTTAAGATTTTTTACAAACATCAGTAATTATTTATTGATAAACAATAAATAATTACTGAATATAAGTTCTCTTCTAAACTCCATTGGCCAATTGCCGAATTTTAAGCAACCAAGGGAACTTAGAAAATTCCTGGATTTTATAACTTACCGTTTTGGTTCACTTTGCCATTTCTTTCCATGAGATTCATCTTATCCTTCTTGTTGAGTGCATTCCTGTTTTCTTCCTTCAACGGACAGGCCCAGAATGCCACTACCCAGCGCCTGACCCAATTGATGCAAGACTATCCCGTGATGGGACTGTCGGTGGCGGTAGTCAAAGAAGGTAAGGTGGCGCATACCCAAGCCTTGGGATGGAAGGAAGAGGGGAAGGAGCGTTTGGAGACCACGGACCTCTTCCGAATTGCCTCCATTTCCAAGTCCTTCACGGCAACAGCCCTGCTGCAGCTGGTCGAGAAAAAAGTACTTTCCTTGGACTATGACGTGAGTGACCTAATCGGATTTCGGATTCGGAACCCTAAATTTCCGGATACCGTGATTACGCTAAGAATGCTGCTCTCCCATACCTCCAGCATCAACGATCAGCAGGGTTACTTTACCTTAGACGCCATCCATCCGGAGAAGAATAACAACTGGCAAGGAGCTTACAATGCCTACGCTCCAGGGAAGGGCTACGAATATTGCAATTTGAATTTTAACCTTGCAGGAGCGATTTTGGAGAAATATTCGGGGCTTCGCTTTGATGCTTACATCCAAGAAAATATCCTCCAACCATTGAGGCTCTATGGTGGCTACGATGTAGATCAACTGGATAAAAGCCGCCTGGCTACCCTGTACACCTACCAGCGGGATTCCGCGAAGTTTACTGCATCGCCTGCAGCCTACGTTTCCAAAAGTGAGGAACTCAAGACTTACGTACCGGGTTACAGTACGCCTATTTTTTCACCGACAGGAGGCATGAAGATTTCCGCCCCAGACCTTGCAAAGTACCTCCTCCTGCACATGAACTATGGGCAGGTAGGTAAAGTCCGGCTTATTTCTAGGGCACATTCTCAAGAAATGCAAACGCCCCTTTCTACGGATGAAAATTACGGTTTGGCCCTATGGAAAACGGACGTTTTGCTTCCGGGAGTGGAATTGGTGGGGCATACAGGATCTGCTTATGGCTTGTATAGCGCCATGTTTTTCAATCCTAAAGAAAAGTACGGCTTTGTGGTGATCAGCAACGGTTGTGACCCCACAGAAGAGGAGGGGTACATCCGAGTGATCCGCCGTGCCATTCAGATTTTGCACGAGGAATGGATCGTGAAACCCTAAATGCTGGACTGAATTGGACTTTAGCTTCTGGAGGAGTTTGGATAGCGGGACTTAACTTCATGAATGATCTCTTCCAATCCATTCAATCGAATTTCATAGAGGGTATTCAAGCACATGCCCAAGTGGCCTGCTGGAAATCCTTTTTTGTACATCCAGACCAGGTAGTCCTCGGGGATATCACAAAGTAGTCTTCCCTTGTACTTGCCAAAGGGCATGCGGTGCGTGACGATATCGATGAGGACTTGCGGATTCATGTGCCTAAAAGTACCCCATTTTCTTTATGCCAGCCAACGCTGGCCTCTGGAATTTGTAGCTCAGCCCTTCGGTTTATTTGCAAAGACTGCCTAGGTTTACGCCATGGAAATTGGAATAGATAGCTTCGCAGCCTTTGTCACCGATGCACAGGGCAATCCGGTTGGAACTGCTCAGGATGCCTTGCAGGAACTGCTGGAACGCATTCAGCTCGCTGATGAAAAGGGATTGGATGTATTTGCGATTGGAGAACACCACCGCAAAGAGTTTTTGGACTCCGCCACCTCGATAATTTTGGCGGCAGCTGCATCGCGCACCACTCGCATTCGCTTGAGCAGTGCGGTCACCGTGCTCAGCGCAGCAGATCCCGTGCGGGTGTTTCAGCAATTCGCTACCCTAGACCTTATTTCTCAGGGCCGTGCCGAGCTGGTCGTTGGTCGGGGATCCTTTACCGAAGCATTTCCCCTTTTTGGATT
>JBIIGH010000202.1:0-4569 GCA_044236565.1 Algoriphagus sp.
TTCGTATCCAAGCGCATTTGCAGGTCGTTCTTTAAAATCTTTTGCTGCCCATTGATTTTAAAAGGAATTTTCACTCCTGCTTTGGTGTAGGAGAGGGTCAATCCAAAATCACTGCTGGATTGCTCTGTAATCTGTGAATTAGAGAAATTCAGACCCAAATTACGCTCTCTATTGTAGTTCACGGCAATATTCATTCGCTGTTTGGTCAAGACATCCACGCCAATGAGTGGAGCAAATCGTTCGGTCAGCACTACCTGATTCAAAATGTAGATCGGGATAAACTGTCCTTCCAAATTGGTGAGATTCGGGCGTTGAATCCGTTGCAGCGTGTTAAATAATTCCAGTCCTTTTTGATACTGTAGGGAATTGGAGAAGTTGCTCACATCGTAGGTCGAACTATAAGCATGTGTCAGGTTGATGCTACTGAAAAGTTCGCTTAGCCCTTTCAATCGAGATAGTCCTCGGTAATCCAAGCGCCAGTTGGGCAAAGGTGTTTTTGGGAATGGATTCAAATTAGCGGTAGTAGGGTCCTGTCCTCGATAGGCTGCCAAGAAAGAAGGGATCAAGACATCCTGGCCATTAATTGGAAACTCTCCAGCTGCAGTGGCTTGTTGATCTAAACGCTGTTTGAAAATGGCCCTGAAATTCTCAAAGTCAGTAAATAGAGCCGATTCGTTTCGATCGTTATTTTTGGCAAAGGTGGTTCCAATGAGAACTGTGGAGATGCTGTAAGATCCCATGCGACTTGGACTCAGTGACTCGAAACTACCAGGACTAGTTACGCTATTTCTAAAGATCTCGCTGTAATCCCCAATTTCTCGTTTGTTGGCTTCTAAGGTTACCCTAAAGTCACGAATAGGCTCTGCCAACCCCTTAATGGAGAGATTGATGGCCTTATTTTGTCGAAAATTCTGGGTCAATTCAGGGCTAGGTGCCATGTTCCCATTTTGCCCGAGTTGGTAGCGGAGGTTTGGGTTTTGGCTTCCAAAAACGAAGGCCCAGCCAGGATTTTCCCAAGCTCGATCCATACCGAGTAGGCCTGTATTGGGCATGTATCCGGGCAGGAAGGTCCCTTCGATGACCCCATAGTTGAAGGTGATTTCCTTCAGCAGCATGGCGAATTTAAGGATGCTTCTCGTGAGTGGAGTGCCGATGGTATCGCTTGCATTTGTGCTTGCCCTACCTGGGATACTGGGTCGATTTGGAGCATTGATGGCTGCTAGGGATTTACTTTTATTGTATAGCTTGATCAAATCCAATTTGCCCGATAGGGTTTGCTCCCTCGTGTTTTGGATCACGTTGCCCAAGGTATCTCGCTGTCCGATGGCACCGGTCTGCCAGGTGTAGGTGCTCATGTTTCGGTAGTCCGTTTGGATCCAATCGGTGATCGGAAGCTTGCCAAAAGGCAAGGTGTAATTGATCGTAGCGGTATGGTTGTAATTCGTCGCACGGCCAAAGCGAAGGAAGTTGGCACGCACCGAATCGATCTTTGCTTGGGTATCCAAATCCCCTTCGGGCTCATCCACGACCGCTGCTGCATTGGCTGCGAGTTCTGCTCGCAAACTGGAAGACAGATCCCAATTGATGTTGAAAGAGCGATTCATGAAGAAGGACTTCTGAAACAAGGGGTCAACCCCTGCGGTGCTGAGTTGGTCATTTCGATATTGGGACCTCGTAAATCTTCGGTCCACATCCATTCTAGCCAAAAGCAAGGTAGGAGATAAGTTGAGGTTAATGTCCTTGATCAGCTTCAGGTAAGGACTCTTCATGCCTTCAGACTTTTCAAAGGGAGCAATTTTTAGTTCCTTTGGTTGGTAGCTGTAGGTTACATTTCCTTTGTTTGTTTTGAAGTTGTACTGCTGCAGTTGTGCATTGGTTTGTGTAACTGTTCCGGTGGCATAGGAAAAAGCCAAATTCGATAAATCGTAAATACGACTTGGTGCTTCCTGATTTTTCTTCAGTTTTCGTACGTTGTTTAAACTGACATTCTTTCGCGACAATTGATCCATCGCGATGTCTCGATAGGCATCTTTGTCCGCAGCATTTGCAAACTTGTCTAAAGCAACTTCAAAGGGAACGTCCGGGTTAAGCGGATCGTATTCAGGTCGGGTAGAGGCGTTTTCAACCGAAAAATACAGCGGAATACTTACTCCCAATCCCTTGGGAAGAAGCTTGTCTACTTCCACATTGGTGGAGATGTCGTAATTGGTAGTTGCTTGGCGGCTACGTTGCGAAAGTTTGGTTTCCAAGCCTCCAAATCCGATGGAATTGTGGCGAATGGACGCAGATACTACGGCTACATCGGCAATTTTAGTGTTCAGGTAGGCATTGGCTGCCCAGCCATTCGTTTTGGTAAATCCGGTCACTCGAAGTTCATTGGCCCAAAGGCATATGCTCTTGGAGGACCCGATGCCTTTCCCTGGATTTCGGACCCCGATCATCATCCCTTGAACCTGGTTGAGCTCTGGTCGGCCCATCACCGTTACCTTGTATTGGCGGATCATCTTACTGAAGGGAAGAGTCAAGGGAGACTGCGTATTGTCTCGCTCTGCCTTGAGGCCGACGATTTCCTGAATCGCTATATCAATTTCGTTCTGCTCTGGCCATACGATTCGTGGATCATTACTTCCCAAGGAGGATATTTTTAAGGGTACCTCAATCTCATAGTAATTGTCGGTGTAGTCTGTGCCTAATCTTAAGAAAGCGGATACTTCCCCATCCCGCGCATCCTCGCTATTTGCATGGAAAAACAACTTGATTCGCTCGTATTGAACCAAGTCAATGTTGATGTTTTTGAATACGGCCCGAGCATCTTTTGGTGCCAAATCTTCCACACAAAGTCGAAGGGATTGCTCATTGAGTCTCCGCTCAATTACGGAGGTATTGTCTCGATCCCGTTGTATGCCTGGAGGCAATACGTAAGGGCTGGACGTGGCGCTCCCCTGTGCATTTTGCTCGATGTTTACCACATCTACTGTCAAGTTGGAGTTGTCTGGCTCCGGTAACTCAAAAAATCCGCGTTCGAATAGCGACTCTTGGAAGGCTCTCCATTGGCTACCCACCATTCTAAATTCGGCCATTCGAAGTACCACTGGTTGTTGAAAATCGGTGAGGTAGGTTCGCATCCAGCGGATGGATTTGAATCCGGAGATATCGCCTTGAACTCGATCTGGCTGGCGCACTGGAATACGGAACAAATACCAGTTGACTTGCTCTCCACCTTCGGTATGGGTCACCTGATCCACGATGTAGTTGTTGCCTACCTTGAGCTGGCCTGGTCGCAGGTCGATTTCGTACTCGTAATAATTTTCGAGCTCGTTGATGGTATTGTCGGTATTCAGGTCTTCGTTGTCAGGTATATTAGTTCCCGATGGGGTGTAAGGGAGGTTTTGGTCTGCGGAAATAGGGGTATTCCCCTCATTTCCATTGAATTTTTTGTAGCGCTCTAGAATTTTGGTATTTGCCTGATCAAATTTCGAATCCAAGTAGTACTGAAATCCATCAGCAGAAACATCTTGTATCAGTGCATTTTTGGCAGCAGGGGAGATGCTGAGTCGATCCAAAAATCGTCCTTTGAAATAGGTGGCTTCGTCTTCATTCTTGAGTCCGTCGAAACCAACATCTTGATGGACACGTGCAGTAGCCGAGTTGTCAAATGCAGGTAGCAAAAATTGCTGACGAGTAATTCTACCCCATTCGTTGGCAGCTGTTTCGGCAGGATCTCCATCTGCAGGGAGTCCATTTTCAAAGGCATGGCTCCCATCCTTGATGACATCTTCAGAAATGTCTCCAAGGTTTAGGAATAGTTTTCCGCCGGTGGTGTTATTCTGATTGAAAATCCCATCCAGTACTTTTCCATTTTCTCCAGGAAGGAAAGGGTCCATCAACCAAAATTCTACGTATTCGATGTTGGTTCGGTCAAAATCTACTTCGGTCGTGATGGCTCGCGTTACCCCACCGTAGTTTTGCCTAGGATTGGGCAGTAATCCTTCGGTAGTCAATGCTGGATTGTAGTTGTACATGCCTCGCTCCTGCGGGAAAAAGGCAAGTTCAAATAGGGGTTGCGGGACCAAAATCACCTCTCGATCTTGATTTTTGAAAATTTCCTGAGGAATCACCCG
The DNA here is from genome assembly GCA_044236565.1 of Algoriphagus sp. Taxonomy (GTDB): domain Bacteria; phylum Bacteroidota; class Bacteroidia; order Cytophagales; family Cyclobacteriaceae; genus Algoriphagus. The sequence continues at coordinate 4,122 of JBIIGH010000202.1, forward strand.
CCTCACATAGTGGTTTCTGCGGTCTTGAGCAGTGATGTTGGTGGGCACACCTGGTCCCCCATCCCGGTAAAAAATATTATCAATGTTGTACCAAGCTAAACGTGCACGACGGTAGCCACTTCCGAGATTGTCCTCGGTTTGGTTACTCAGGTCAAATCGGTTGTCAGCGGTTTTTGGGGTGGAAGCCAACTTCCAATTTTGATTGGCTTGCGCACCCAGATAGAAGGGAGTTACGGCCGCTTCAAAGTCATCAATGTAGGAGGCTGCGTCTCCATTCACGGTATTGGAAGTGCCTGGAATCAGGTGGGCAAATTCTGCATTGAATTGTACCAGCGACTTTTCCTTGGTGTCCGTAAAGGGCAGCGCATCGGCCAACTTGGTCAGAAAACGGGACTCACTGTTGTAGTTGACATCCAATCCCCAGAGGCTATTTCGTAGCGTTTCATTC
>JBIIGH010000203.1:0-4566 GCA_044236565.1 Algoriphagus sp.
TTCTGCCATGGTATTTTCACTGTCGAGGGTTGGGTTTACTTCCACGATTTCCCAGCAGCAAACGCGCTTGTCCTTGATAAGTTCGGCATTCAGTTGGATGGCTTCTTCTACAGTCAAACCATTCGGCACAGGAGTGCCTGTTCCAAGGGAAATGGAAGGATCCAAACTATCGACATCAAAGGAAATGTAGAGTTGATCACAGTCCTTTAAGAGTTCAAGTGCTTGCTTTGCCACCCCCAGAACGCCCAGCTCCCGGACGATTTCGGTAGTGAAATTCATGATTCCAAATTCTGCTATCAGTGAATTTTCTGGTTCTTCGGTATCTCGAACGGAAATGTAGACGATGTCTTTCGGGTGAATTTTTGGGGAATCTCCTCCAATTTTTTTGATTCGATCCCAGTAGGCACGAGTCTCTTGGGAAGGTTGGTTGATCTGGCAGTTTAGATTATCCAAGTGTGCTGCCATCGCGAGTGGCATGCCATGCATGTTGCCAGAAGGAGTGGTGTAAGGGGTATGGAGATCCGCATGGGCATCAATCCAGATTACGCCCAATCGCTTGTCAGGATGGGCTCCTTTGATGCCCATGATCGTTCCTGCTGCTGTGCTGTGATCACCAGCTAGAATGATGGGAAACTTCTTTTCAAGCCGCAAAGATTCAATCGTCGAGGCCACATTTTTGACGACCTGATATACGCCATCGATGTAGTTGGCAAAAGGGTGTTTGTTGCCTTTCCAGAGAAAATTATTGGCATCGGGTACGTGGATGGGTTCGAATTGGGAGAAAAAATTAGACTTTTTGTCCAGACTTGCGATTTTTAGGGCATCCACTCCCAAGCTTGCACCACGGGTGCCGGCAGCAATTTCGGAACGAACTTCTACCAATTTAATCTTTCTCATCGCTAGGGTATAGTTGGGTTTTTTCTGTGGGTAAATCTACTGAAAAGGCCTTAAAAACCGTGAAACTTCTGGCTGAAAACAATTTTTGTTTTCTTTATTTTCTTAAGAATCTAGGTCTGCCTAGCATTTCGAAATTTGATTTTTAATGGCCGTCTTTTGTTACCCAAACGTTTCGTTTTTTTTAAATAAAAATTAGCCTAAGAATTTGTGGGTCAAAACTTTGGTAAGCGTCAATAAAAGCGCAATTTTTGCACCCTTATTTACATCCTTAGCCCATTTTGGTAGATGAATAGATACATTGATTTGATCCAGCAAACCTTTGATTTTCCAACCAAAGAGTTTACGGTGGAAGACAACCAACTTTACTTCAACGGGGTAAACCTGATGGAGATCATAGAAACCTATGGTACTCCCTTGAAGTTAACCTATCTGCCCAAAATTTCGGAAAATATCCAGCACGCGAAGACCTACTTCAAGAATGCGATGGAGACGCATAACTACCAGGGGAAGTATACCTACTGCTACTGCACCAAATCTTCGCATTTCAGCTTTGTATTGGATGAGGCATTGAAAAATGACATCCACATTGAAACCTCTTCAACCTTTGACATTCCTTTGGTTCGGAGCTTGTATGCCAAAGGGAAGATCCGTAAGGACACCTATATTGTATGCAATGGGTTTAAGCGAGAAAAGTATAAGCAATACATCACTGAGCTGCTCAACGATGGCTTTGTCAATTGCATTCCCATTCTCGATAACCTCACTGAGATCGACTATTACCTCGAGCATGTCACCGTTCCTTTTCAGGTAGGGATCCGAATTGCTTCGGATGAGGAGCCAAAATTTGGATTTTACACCTCTAGACTAGGCGTTCGCTACAACGACATCATCTCCTTGTACGAGGAGAAAATCAAGAATAATCCGCAAGTGAGTCTCAAGATGCTTCACTTTTTCATCAATTCAGGCATCAAGGACACGGCATACTATTGGTCCGAATTGACCCGCTTCATTCAGAAGTATGTGGAATTGAAGCGAGTGGCTCCTAGCTTGGATTCCATGGACATTGGTGGAGGATGGCCGATCAAAACCAATGTGTTTTTTGACTACGACTACCAGTACATGGCAGATCAAATTGTCAAAAACATCAAGTGGATGTGTGCCAAGAACAATACTACTGAGCCCAATATTTTCACCGAATTTGGAAGCTACACCGTAGGAGAGAGTGGTGCAGTATTGTATTCTATTCTTGAGGAAAAACTTCAGAACGACAAAGAATTGTGGTACATGATTGATGGTTCATTCATCACCCAATTGCCAGATAGCTGGGGATTGAACCAGAAATACATCATGCTTGCCGTCAACAACTGGGAGGAAGAGTACCACAACATCTCCTTGGGTGGTTTGACTTGCGATAGCATGGACTATTACAATTCAGAAGCGCACCAATTCAATATCTACTTGCCTAAAATCGAGGAGAAGAAGAAGCAATACATAGGCTTTTTCCATACGGGAGCCTACCAAGAATCCTTAGGTGGTTACGGGGGAATTCAACATTGCTTAATCCCAGCACCCAAACACGTGCTAATCGATCGAGATGAATCAGGCCAAGTTCGACACTGGCTGTTTGCTGAAGATCAGAAAGAGGAAAATATGCTAAAGATCTTGGGCTACTAAAAAAAAAGACCGCTGATTGGCGGTCTTTTTTTTTGGCTTATTTTGCCGTTTCCTTGATAGGAAATAAGATGGATGCTGCTACTGAAATGATTAAGACGCCTCCAACAATCGATAAAGAAAGCGGAGAAGTAATGTGGTAAAAAGGTGCGATAATCATTTTGAATCCAATGAAGGCCAAGATAATGGCCAAGCCAAATTTCAATCGGCTAAACATGTGGATGAAATTGGCAAGCAGAAAGTACAAGGATCGTAGACCTAAAATCGCAAAGATATTGGAGGTGTACAAAATAAAGGGATCGTTGGGTGCAATGGCAAAAATGGCAGGAATAGAATCCACTGCGAAAATTAAGTCAGTAAACTCGATTACAGCAACTACCACTAAAAGAGGAGTGGCCATTTTTACTCCATTTTCAATGGTGAAAAATTTTCCTCCATTGTATTCGTTACTGACTTTAAACAGCTTGTGAATAACCTGAGCTCCGGGGCTTTTGCTAAAATCCTTTTCCTTATCATCCTTGTTATCTGCAAACCAGGATTTGATGCCTGCATAGATCAAGAAGAATCCAAAGATGGTCAATACCGCATTGATTTTTACATTTTGTCCAAAAAGATCCATCTCGGGTAAGAAGGTAAGATTGATCAATCCTACTCCTGCAAAAATGAATACCGCGCGCATGACTAGCGCACCAATAATGCCCCAGAAAAGCACTTTGTGATGGAGCTCTCGTGGCACATTGAAATAGCCAAAGACCAGAATGAAGACAAATAAATTATCAACAGATAGGGCTTTTTCTATCCAATAGGCAGCTTGGTACTGTGAAAATTTTTCTAATCCTGAGGCTTCGGCAGTAACGATGTAAATGAAAATACTGAAAATCATGGATAGTCCTATCCAAACAATAGACCAGATTGCGGCCTCTTTATTTGAAATAACATGGTTCTTTTTATTGAAAATGCCCAAGTCAAGCAAAAGCATAAACAATACGGCAATTGTAAAACCGATAATTATACCGGGGTGATCGATTAAATTATCTTCCATAGTGCGGGGTAAGATGGGGTTGTTTTTTTGGTAAAATTACTTCTTTTTAAGCTACGCTGTTAAGAAAAACAAGTTCTAGTTCAAATACGATTGAAAATAGGCAATGGTTTTTTGTAACCCTTCCTTCAGTTCAAGTTGAGGCTGCCATGCAAGTTCTTGTTGTGCCAATTTGATAGCTGGCTGTCGCTTAAGCGGATCGTCTGCTCCGGCAGGTAGAAAGGAAAGGGTACTCTTGCTACCCGTTAGCTCCAGGATAAGGTTTGCAAGCTGCAAAATTGTGCATTCTACAGGATTTCCAACATTGATTGGGCCTGTGACCTCCTTTGACGTTTCCATCATCAGTTGCATTGCCTGAACCGTGTCGTCTACGTAGCAAAAGGAACGAGTTTGGGATCCATCTCCAAATAGGGTAAGCGCTTGCCCTTGCAATGCCTGTAAGATTAGGTTAGACACTACCCGTCCATCCGTTGCACTCATGCGTGGGCCATAGGTATTAAAAATACGCATGACCTTGATCTCCACTTGATGCTGCCGATGGTAATCAAAGAACAAGGTTTCTGCTCCTCGTTTTCCTTCGTCATAGCAGGCACGCGGTCCTATTGGATTTACATTTCCAAAGTAGGATTCAGGCTGGGGATGGATCTGTGGGTCTCCGTAAACCTCTGAGGTAGAAGCTTGAAAAATCTTTGCTCCCGTATTTTTTGCGAGTTCAAGTAGATTTAATGACCCTAAAATGGAGGTTTTAAAGGTTTCTATCGGGAAACTTTGATACAGACGCGGGGAGGCAGGGCATGCCAAATTGTATATTTCGTCTACCGATAATTGGATAGGCGAGGTCACATCCTGTACGAGTAACTCAAAGTTGGGTTGTGGAATTAGGTGTGCTATGTTTCTTTTATGCCCTGAAATAAAATTATCAAGGCAGGTAACCTGATTGCCTTCGGAAAGCAGCTTTT
>JBIIGH010000204.1:0-4518 GCA_044236565.1 Algoriphagus sp.
ACACTACGCCTAGGTAACTCAAACTCGAAATTCGGGATACATTGCCAGACTGGTAGGCCAAGGTCATGAAGTACTGCGCGTTTTGCGTACAAAAGCCGATCCACAACAAAATCAACCAATCCCATCCTACCGGAGTCACCCAGTCAAAATACATGAGCACAGAAGCGATGGGTAAAGTGACCAAGGGGAAGTAAAAAATAATTACCATGGGATGTTCCTTGCCTTTCAGCTTCCGAATCAGATTGTAGGCTATCCCAGAAGCCAATGCAGAAATCAATCCTAGCATAGCACTCAAGCCATCTACACGTGGATCCACCCCTTGAATCAAAAGTACCCCGGCAAATGCCAAACCGAAGTAGACAAACTGCCTTGCCCTAACTTTTTCCTTCAGGATAAAAATACCCAAGATGGTGGTAAATATGGGGGATAGGTACTGCATCGTCACTGCACTGGCCAATGGGATGCGCTGCAGGGTGTAGAAAAATAAGATCAAACTGATAGATCCCACCACTCCTCTAGCTACCAAGCTCAACTTATTGTTGCCAAAAAGCGGAATCCCCTTGTTCCTCAGCACAACCACTGTAAATACCGCGCTGAAAACAGATCGAAACCACACAATCTCAATCGCAGGAATGTGGGGAATAAATTTGACCGACACATTCATCAACGCAAAAAATACGCTTGCCAAAAGCATGGATTGTACGGGACTGATTTTCAAAGACAAAGCGCTAGAGATGAGATTTGATGCACAAAGCTAAAAGATTCTCCCTAGCTTGAGCTAAGAAATCGGAGTAGCTCAAAAACCTTCCGGCTTCCAAAACTGTTTTAAATCAAAAAAAGAATGGCCTTACCTGTAGGAACTCAAGCACCAGATTTTACACTTGCCGCCACGAGCCTGGGCAGCATTACCCTTTCCAAAGACTTGGCTGGAAAATCTGTAATCCTTTATTTTTATCCCAAGGATTTTACCCCAGGCTGTACCACCGAAGCCTGCGAATTCCGAGACCAGTTTGCTGCATTTCGGGACCTAGACATCCCGGTGTTTGGCATCAGTAGAGACAGTTTGGCAACGCATGAAAAATTTAAAAAGACGCATCGCCTGCCATTCGAACTACTTGCAGATGAATCGGGAAAAGTATGTAAGGCTTACGATGCACTTCTGCCTTTGATCAAAATGCCAACGCGTGTCACTTACCTATTGGATAGCAACCACCGAATTGCAGGAGTTTTTCAAGGATTATTTGAAAATAAAGCCCATGTGTCGGCCATGCTCAAGCAGCTGCAGGGATAATCAAACTCCTTCGATGCGACCATCCTTCATCACCACCTTCCGGTCAGCCTTGGCGGCCAACTCTTCGTTGTGTGTGACGATCACAAAAGAAAGTTGATAGGTATCCCGCAACTTAAAAAACAACTCATGTAAGGCTCTCGCATTGCTGGTGTCGAGATTGCCGCTCGGCTCATCTGCAAAGACCAAGTCGGGATTGTTGATGAGTGCACGAGCTACGGCTACTCGCTGCTGCTCTCCTCCAGACAGTTCCGATGGCTTGTGATCCAAGCGGTGGCGGATACCAAGAATTTCGCCCAGTTCTTCAGCCCGCTTTTTCAATTCCTGCTCTTCTCTTCCTTGAATAAATCCTGGAATACAAATGTTCTCCAAGGCTGTAAACTCAGGCAGCAGGTTATGAAATTGAAAGACAAAGCCAATGCGGGAATTTCGGAATTCCGCCAACGCATCTCCTTGGAGTTGCAGCAGGTTTTGATCCTGTAAAAATAATTCCCCCCGATCTGGGCGATCCAAAGTTCCTAAGAGATGGAGCAGCGTACTTTTTCCAGCGCCAGAAGCCCCTACTATAGAAACAACTTCTCCCTTGGAAATTTCCAGATCGACCCCTTTCAGAACCTCTAATGAACCGTACGATTTATGAATACCTTTGGCAATCAGCATGCTACCCATTTTTGATTTTTTAAATGTAAAACAAATCCTTCTAATCCAGGAATTAACCCGCTCTTTTACTAAAATTCACAGATTCCAGTTTGCTATATTGCCCATACAGCCTTATCTTCGGGCAAAATTTTTCATAGATGAATATCCACGAATATCAGGCGAAAGAAGTATTAAAAGGGTACGGAGTTCGTATCCAAGAGGGTATTGTAGCCAGTACTCCAGAAGAGGCACATGAAGCGGCAGTGAAGCTCAATGCACAAACAGGTACTTCATGGTTCGTGATCAAAGCACAGATTCATGCAGGTGGTAGAGGAAAAGGAGAAGTCATTGAAACAGGCTCCAGAGGGGTAGTGTTAGCCAAAAAATTGGATGACGTTAAAGAAAAAGCTGCAGCAATTTTAGGAGGTACGTTAGTAACCATCCAAACCGGTGCTGAAGGGAAAAAGGTAAATAAGGTGTTGATCGCTGAGGATGTCTACTATCCTGGCGCATCTGAACCGAAAGAATATTACATGTCTATTCTTCTAGACAGAGCCACTGGTTCCAATGTGATCATGGCTTCTACCGAAGGAGGTATGGATATCGAAGAAGTAGCTGAGCACCATCCTGAAAAAATCATCAAGGAATGGATCGATCCTAAAGTAGGACTTCAAGGCTTCCAAGCTCGAAAAGTAGCCTTCAAACTGGGCTTAAGCGGAACTGCTCACAAAGAGATGGTGAAGTTCATCGGAGCATTGTATACAGCTTATGTAGGTACCGATTCCTCTCAATTTGAAATTAACCCAGTTCTAAAAACTTCCGACGATAAGATTTTGGCAGTAGACGCTAAAGTAAATGTGGATGACAATGCACTTTACCGTCAGCCGAAGCTTGCTGAATTGAGAGACTTGGCAGAAGAAGATCCTTTGGAAGTGGAAGCAGGTGAGTCAGGCCTCAACTATGTAAAGCTAGATGGCAACGTGGGCTGTATGGTCAACGGAGCAGGTCTTGCCATGGCGACCATGGACATGATCAAGCTTTCAGGTGGTGAGCCGGCCAACTTCCTTGACGTAGGTGGAGGAGCCAATGCCACAACCGTAGAGGCAGGTTTCCGAATCATCTTGAAAGACCCCAACGTAAAAGCAATCTTAATCAACGTCTTTGGTGGCATTGTTCGTTGCGACCGTATCGCCAATGGTGTGGTAGAAGCTTACAAGTCCATCGGTGACATTCGCGTTCCGATCATTGTTCGTCTTCAAGGCACCAATGCTGCAGAAGGTGCAAAAATTATTGACGATTCAGGCTTGAAAGTATTCTCAGCGATCACTTTGAAAGAAGCAGCTGAGCGAGTGAAAGCCGCGCTATAAATTTAGTACGCAGACGTAGTTCAACTGGATAGAATATCGGATTTCGGCTCCGAGGGTTGAGGGTTCGAATCCTTCCGTCTGTACTCCAAAGCTCAAACGAAAGTTTGGGCTTTTTTTTATGCCTATCGGATTGAGGTGTTCCAAAAAAAGTTGGGACAGGATTAAACTAAAAAAGCAGGAGAAAATCTCCTGCCCTTTATTTGAAAACTAAACCAACTATTATTTAACTACCACAATAGATTCAAAAATACCACAATTATCAATAAATCAAAATTCAATAGAAAAAATTGAATTTTTTTATTTTTTCCAATTCATTCAACCCTAGATAATTCCAATTCAGCATAAAAAAGTTACATGCTGCAGTTTATCCCTCAATTGATTCTGTTTGTTTTCGGATTGCTACAGAATCTTTTGAAATTCGAGAATTTACTATTCTTCAGTGGAAGGAACTGCTGGTAGTTCATCTACCAATTTCACTTTAAATACCTCATTTGCATTCAACCTAAAAAACTCCTGATGAATGTTGAACTTAGCCTCTCCCTCCTTTGGTGACTTGGCCACATAGGTCCCATCTTCTTGCATGGTGTAGGAATTGGCATTATCTCTCAGGTTGTAAGATAAGATATTCATCAGCTGTTTCTCCAGCAACGGAGCCTCTACTTTGAATAAAGATTCGAGGCGCTTGTCAAAACTTCGCACCATCATGTCAGCGCTTCCTGAATAGGTACGCGTGTCGCCATTGTTATGAAAATGGTAGATGCGGCTATGCTCTAAGAAGTCACCTACAATGGAAAGCACCTCAATATTTTCGCTCAGTCCCTTTCTTCCAGGTCGGAGGCAGCAAATACCGCGTACGATAAGTTTGATCTGAACTCCCTGTTGTGAGGCACGGTAGAGCGCATAAATAATTTCAGAGTCTTCCAGCGAATTCACCTTGATGAAAACACCGCTTGGAAGTCCATTCTTGGCATTGATAGCCTCCTGCTCAATAAAAGAGATGAGCTGGTGGCGCATGTCTCGAGGAGCAGTAATCAAGTTGCGGTAGTCACTCGGTAGCGAGTGGCCGGTGATTACATTAAAGAATTCAGATACGTCATTGGCTAGCACCTCATTGGTCGTAAGCAAACCGATATCTGTGTAAAGTCGAGCCGTGTCTTCATTGTAGTTACCCGAACCGAGATGCACGTAGCGCGTGATCTCTTGGTCGTCTTTTTTGACAATGAG
>JBIIGH010000205.1:0-4487 GCA_044236565.1 Algoriphagus sp.
TGGACAACTTGAGTGGAAAAGAGCGCTTCACTGGACTACTGGTCAATCAACTCAAAACCCAGCTCCAGTACAGCCCTGAGGCTTTGGAATTGAAAAATTTGGACCTCCAAACCGACAAAAGCAGAATTCAAAACTACCTTCGACTTGAGCCCAAGGGCCCTAAAGGTTACGGTGATTTTATCAACCAGGTACAACTCACGCTTTCCTTCGAGGAAACGGTACTCGATCTCTCCGACATTCGCCGATTTGCCCCTTCCCTACCTGCCATCGAGGACGCCTTGAATTTGAGCGGTACGCTGACCGGAACGATTTCTGACCTCAGCACAGATCAATTCCTAGTTCGTATGGGAAAGAAAACCGCACTTTTTGGATCTTTTCAAATCGATGGTCTCCCCCAACTGGACAGTACTTTTATCCGGCTGGACCTAAAGAATTCGGTGATCTCCGCCAATGACTTGAGTCCCTACCTCAATTCCGAGGCCCAAAAGGAATTGAATAAATTCAATACCATCCGCTTTGACGCGGACCTTACCGGCATGCTCCATCGCTTCACCACCAATGGCTCATTCCGAACCAACATTGGAAACCTGAATGGAAGAATAGATTACGAGAGCAAGGAAAAACTCAGCACCATCACGTCCCGCTTGCGTGTTGACAAGTTGGACTTGGGCCTTCTTTTAGGAAATCCTTCCCTTTTCCAAAAGGTTTCCCTGGAAGGCACCATCCAAGCCAAGGGAGAATCTTTGGAAACGGCACTGGTAGACCTCAATGCGAGCATCAGCGAAATTGGCATCAACAACTACCGCTACACGGGCATCGAAACAGACGCAATCTATGGACTCAATTTGTTTCGCGGAAACCTATCCATAGACGATCCCAATCTCAAATCCAAGATCACAGGATCCCTCAACTTGAACGAGGGCATCGATTCTGTAAACCTTACGGTAGACCTAAAAACCGCATTTTTGGATCGACTCAATCTCTCTGAAACCCCAATTTCCCTTAGCGGCAAGTTGGATATGGATACGCGAGGAATCACCCTGGATGATGTCCAAGGAATTGCCCGGATACGGGATCTTCAGGTGGGATACAAAGACCGCTCCTGGGACGCAGGTGATTTTTTCCTGCAATCCCTTTTTGCTGGAGGCACTCGCACACTTTCCCTTAACTCTGACTATCTAGTGATGGCAGCCTCCGGACAGTTTGAGCTGGAGCAAATGAGTAAGGATCTCCAAGTGCTCGGCAAGCAATACCTCTCCATTCTGCTCAATGAAGCGCCACCTTTGGCTGACTTAAAAGCAAATTTCTCAGAGAGTTACAACTTGGACTTGAATATCCGCATGCGGGATATCAATCCGATCATCCACCTCTTTGAACCCGAACTCAGCATCTCCAAAAACACTATTTTGGAAGGGGCTTTTTACCAAACCACAGAAAATACGGTCTTCAACTTTTTCACCTCCGTGGATACCATCACCTACAAAGGCAATACTGCTTTTGACACCAACATTGACTTCAATACCTCCAAAATCATCAATAGCAACGATATTTTGGCTTCCTTCTATATCTATTCCAAAAAACAAGCAGTAGGAAAAACACTTGGATTTACCAATCTGGGAGTGGAAGCAATTTGGGACCAAACCAATTTGGATCTCCTCCTGAGCTTGGACCAAGACTCCACCCAGAGTAAGGCGAGAATTGAAGCGGAAACGCAGTTTACAAATGCAGGTACCTTCCTGAAATTCAAGCCCTCGCTACTGCGTGTATTGAACCGAAACTGGCAGTTTGATCCCACTAACCTGGTGAGCTTAAAAGATGGAACTATCTCCTTCTCCAACCTCCGCATTGCCAACGAAGAACAATCACTCGGGCTGCAAGGGAAAATAAGCCCCAACCCAGATGAAAGCCTGGAGCTAGACATCAAAGGCGTCTCCCTAGACCTGCTCAATACCATCAGCGCCTTAGAAGTGGAAGGGATCGCCGATGGCAAATTTCAACTCGGGTCTCTCCAAGATCAAGCCACCCTTGCTGGCTCTCTTCATGTGGAAGGCCTAGAAATTAACGATTTTCCGATTGGAGAAATCGACCTCTCGGCAGCCATGGAAGCCAGAGATCTACGACTCAACCTTGAAAACTACTTCAATACCCAAAAGAAAATTGCCATTGATGGAACGGTAGATTTAGACTCGAAAAACCTGGACTTTGACGCCAAACTCACCGAAGCCAACCTGGTAATCCTGGAGCCTTTTCTTTCCAAATACATTTCCAACTTGGGAGGAACCCTCACTGGAAACCTCCAACTTCAAGGAAACCTAGATAGACCCGAACTCTTAGGAACTGCTCGTGTCAATCAAGGGAAATTTCGTGTCAATTACATGAATACCTCCTACCAGCTAGACGGCAGTCTGCTATCCCAACCGACACAAGTTAGCTTTCAAGACCTCGCCTTGCGGGATCTCAACGGCAACCGGGCCACCTTCACCGGTGGCATCAATCACCAAGGATTTTCTTCTTTTTTCTTGGACATCAACTCCCAGCTCACCAACTTCCAGGTCTTGAATACCAGCGCCAAGGACAATGAACTGTTCTTTGGAACGGCCTATGCCACGGGTAGCCTTGGGATCAAAGGGAGTACGAGCAACTTAGATGTAACTGCCCGAGTGACTTCGCAGCCCAACACCCGGATTTCCATCCCGCTGACCAGCTCCAAAGAACAATTCCAAGAGGACTTTATACAAGTGATCAACGTCCAAGACACAGTGCGCATTCGTGCCCTAGCAGAAGAAATCAACCGATTGGAGATTGAAAATGTCCGGATGAATTTTATCCTAGACATCACCCCTGATGCATTTACAGAGATCATCATCGATCCAAAAACGGAAGAAAGCATTCAAGGCAGAGGCAGGGGTACCCTCAACATGAATGTGGATACGCAGGGTAATTTTTCACTTGCCGGCAACTACGACATCGTGGAAGGGAAGTACAATTTCTCCCTCTACAACGTGGTCAAAAAACAATTCATCGTCCAGCCAGGCGGACGAATCACCTGGTATGGAGATCCCTACACGGGCATCATGAACCTAAAAGCCAGCTACCAAGAGAATGTGTCGCTGCAGCCCCTGCTGAATGCGAACAGCACCGAACAGGAAAATAGCCAGATGCGTCGCCGATTCCCTGTCAAGGTACTGATGGATCTCCAAGGGGAATTGCTCTCCCCCACCTTCAAATTTGGATTTGACTTCAGCGACTTCCCTTCTAGCGGGGACGTGCAAACGACCATTTCTGCTTTCCAAAATCGCGTGGCAGCAGATGAACAAGAGATGAATCGGCAGGTGTTTTCGGTCATCGTAGCGCAAAGCTTTTCCCCTGAGGGACAGTTTTCTGGAGGATCCACGCTCTCCTCTAGCTTGGGCAACCTGCTCTCTTCCCAAATCAACCGATTTATGGGACAGCTAGACAAAAATCTAGAGGTATCCATTGACTTGGCTACGATGGATCAAAACGCCCTCGAAAATTTCCAGATCAGCGTGGCAAGAACCTTCCTAGACGGACGACTACGTGTTTCTCGCGATGGGGGCTTTACCGACAACAGAGGCTCCGCAAGTGCAGCCTCCATCATTGGCGATTGGCAAGCAGAATACTTGATTACCGAAGATGGTGTATACCGCCTACGCATCTTCAACCGCAACAATTTCAATGCCTTTACCTCGCTTTCCTTGTCCCAAAATGTACTTTCTTACGGTGCTTCGGTAACGCAGAACGTATCCTTTAATTCCTTTTCCGAGCTCTTCCGAAAACTCGCCCGAAGAAAGGCCGAACGTCTTAAACAACAGGATTCCGATGACTTTTTGCGAGAAGACTATGGGGTAAAGGAAAATTGGAAACCCATCAAGCTCGAAAACCTACCCCTTCAGGACGATTACATTCCGCCGGTGAAAAATGAAAAAATTCCTCCGAAGGAGAATTGATCGGTAATCGGTCAACGGCTAACGGTCCACGGTCCACAGCAGATGGTAATTATTGATAAGAAGTGATGTATTACTAGAATTGACTGTCGTCTGTGGACTGTCAACCGTGGACTGTTGCTTGGTCAATGGCTAACGGTCCACTGTTGACTGTCAATTGCTAACTGTCCACGGTCCACCGTCAATCGTGGTTCTAGTACGCTTTGTGTATATAATTACAATCTGTTGTCGTCTGTGGACTGTCAACCGTGGACTATTTCTCGGTCAACAGCTTACGGTCCACTGTCCACAGCAGATTGTAATTTTTGATTAAAATTGATGAATTACCAGAATTGACTGTTGACTGTCAACCGTGGACCGTTGACTGCTATTAACAATAAATTTTTAAACAATTTCCTGCTCCTCGGTATTCTCTACCAAAAGAACGCTTATGAAAAAAATTAGCCTGTGCTGGTTTCGCCGCGACCTAAGAGTAGAAGACCAAACGGCACTTTTTTACGCCTTGCAACAAGAAGAGCAGGT
>JBIIGH010000024.1:0-16348 GCA_044236565.1 Algoriphagus sp.
CAAGGCCTTTATGGAACGCTGGAACTATGCTTCCTACGAAACAGATTGGAAGAAGCTGATTGCAAGAGACGATATTGACGCAGTGGATATCTGTACGCCAAACGACATGCACGCAGAAATTGCCATTGCTGCGGCCAAGGCTGGCAAAATGATCCTCTGCGAGAAGCCGCTTGCCCGAACTGTTGCCGAGGCCAAGGGCATGCTGGAGGCAGTTGAAAAAGCTGGCGTAAAAAACACCGTGTGGTACAATTACCGACGTGTGCCTGCAGTTACCCTAGCCAAAAATATCGTTGCCTCCGGTAAGCTGGGCAAGATCTTTCATTACCGAGCCAACTTTCTTCAAGATTGGACCATCAATCCAGACTTGCCTCAGGGAGGAGATGGAACTTGGAGATTGGATGTGGAATCCGCAGGCTCTGGAGTTACCGGCGATTTGCTGGCACACTGCATCGATACCGCCATGTGGATCAACGGTGGAATCAAGGATGTATCTGCGATGACCGAGACCTTTGTAAAGGAGCGTGTGCATTCGGATACAGGCAAAAAGCAGGCGGTAGGAATTGACGATGCCTGTATTTTTCATTGCCACTTTGACAATGGTTCCTTGGGACTTTTTGAAGCTACTCGCTATGCACGTGGACACAAGGCGCTCTACACGCTTGAGATCAATGGGGAGCATGCCTCCATCCGTTGGGATCTGCATGACCTGACCCGCCTCGAATACTTTGACCATAGTGACGAAGGCAAGGTGCGGGGCTGGAGATCCATTCACGTGACAGACGGAGATCACCCTTACATGCACCGTTGGTGGATCCCGGGTACTTCCATTGGCTACGAGCATTCCTTTATCCACCAGGTGGCCGATTTCTTCCACAGTTTAGAGACGGGAGAAGCCTGTCACCCTACTTTCAGAGATGCGTTTGAAACCCAGAAAGTGTGTGAAGCAGTAATTGCATCCGCACGAGATCGCGCTTGGAAAGATACTGGTGTGGACTGGGTAGAGAAGGTGTAAACGGAAAAGTACAATGTACGAGGTACCAAGTACCAAGTACTTTAGATACAAGATGCAAGAAACCTGCCTGCGGTAGGCAGGCAAGAGATTAGACTCAGTTCTGTTGATATGAAAATTCTGCCTGCGGAGCAGGATTTTCATCTTGCTTCTTGTGTCTCGTCTCTTGCCTCTTGAAGCGTCTTGATACTTGATACTAGGTACTTGATACTTTTTCTAATGTCGAACGCTGAACGCCCAATGTAGAATGTTGAATTGGGGAAACTAGTCTCTAGTGTCATTCGGCATCCTAGTCTTGTTTCTTGGTTCTCGCATCTCGCTTCTTGAAGCGTCTTGATACTTGATACTTGATACTAGGTACTTGATACTTTTTCTAATGTCGAATGATGAACGCCGATTGAAGAATTAAGAATAACCTATATCAATACCACCCGCAAACTCCTAGCTCCTTGTGCGCCAATGACCAAAGACTGCTCAATGTCTGCGGTTTTGGAAGGGCCGGCAAGGAATAATCCAAAGCCGGAATGGGCAGTGGCTATTTTTTCATAGCCCTGATGCATGGTGTTTTTCAGCAGGTTGCGATCCAGCACAATCACCAAATGCTCGGTTGCGAAGGGAAGCGCACGAAGGCCAAGTTGGGCATCCTCAAGCCAGATGGCACCGTTCTCCGCTACCCCAAATTGTCCGTCTAGAATCGCTACTTCCAAAGACTCCAAATCATGTGGGTCTTCCGGCAAAGAAAGGGTAGCCAATTCAGCGAATTGGGCCGAAAGCGAGATCACTTTTGTAAAACCCGCAGCCGAAAACCAGGCCTCAAACTCGCTTTTGGTCAACACTTCTCCCTTGTTGTCGGAGATGGACTGCGTAAACCGCTCCACCAAGTTTCCGGAATTGCTGAAATCAGGGATATCGGGGAGCGTTTTAGGTTCGAGGGACAGGTTTCGAATAGCGCTCAGAATTTTTTCTCTGCTGTTCATGACCTGTTTTTTTGATACCACTGTTGAAAAGATTCCTTGGGAGCATCCGGGAGGTTTCTATTTTTCCCCCAGACATTCAAGGGATGGTAAATCAGGCTATTTGGGAGAGATTTCAATGCATTCCGCATCAAGCTGCCCGAAATTTTGTAGGCTAGGGGACTTTTGAATATTCCATTTGCCAACTTCATGGATAGCCCTTTGGCGAAATCGCCCTGCGATTTGGTGACCTCCTGCCTCCATTCGTAGAGCTGCTCGTGAATGTTGATTTTCACAGGGCACACATCCGTGCAGCTGCCGCAAAGTGTGGAGGCAAAGGGAAGGCTGCTGTGCTTCTTGAGATCTAGCCCAGGGGATAGAATGGAGCCGATCGGTCCTGGAACGGTGCTGTTGTAGCTGAATCCACCGCTTCTACGGTAGATGGGACAGGTATTCATGCAGGCCCCGCAACGGATGCATTTGAGGGAATTTCTAAACTTCTCTCGTGCCAACTGGGCGGTGCGGCCGTTGTCAACCAGGATGATATGAATTTCTTTTCCAGGCGATGGACTTCTGAAATGGGAGTTGTAATTGGTGATGGGCTGACCGGTGGCCGATCTTGCCAGCAAGCGAAGGAATACCCCCAGGTCTTTCCTTCTCGGGAGGATTTTTTCGATGCCCATGCAGGCGATATGCACGTCTGCAAGATGAACACCCATGTCTGCATTGCCTTCGTTGGTGCACACGACAAATTCCCCGGTCTCTGCAATCCCAAAGTTGACTCCTGTGATCGCAACCTTGGCGCCAAAGAATTTTTCCCGCAGGTGAACCCGTGCGGCCTGGGTCAGGTAGGCTGGATCCTCGTTGCCTTTTTCGGTGTGGAGTTTCTCATGAAAAAGTTCGGAAATCTCACTTTTCTTCAGGTGAATGGCAGGCAGGACAATGTGACTGGGGGGCTGGTTGAGAAACTGGACGATGCGCTCCCCAAGGTCGGTGTCCACCACTTCGACGCCGTTCTTCTCCAAGTAGGGATTGAGGTGGCACTCCTCGGTTAGGATGGATTTACTTTTGACGACTGCAGTGCAGTCATGCTTTTGGAGGATTTCAAGTACAAGTCGGTTGTGTTCTTCACTATCCGCTGCCCAATGGACGATGATTCCATTTTTCGTTGCATTTCGCTCAAATTCTTCCAGGTAGCTGGCAAGATTGGCGAGGACGTTGTCCTTGATACCCGAAGCCAACTCCCGCAACTGTTCCCATTCGGGAATTCCTTTGCTGACTTTGTCCCGCTTGTCGCGAACAAACCACAGCGTTTCATCGTGCCACTTTGATTTTTGGGCATCCTTCAGAAATTCAGCCGCCTGCTCCGGATGTGTCATGACAGGGCCTGGTTTAGGATTTCAGCGAGGTGCAAGAACTTTACCTCTTGTTTGGATCGGGTAGCAATGCCCTGTAAATGCATGATGCAAGACATGTCCCCACCGGTGATAATTTCGGTTTTGTGGCTGAGGTGGTCTGCTAGCCTATCTTTTCCCATTTGGATGGAAAGCGCCTCTTCGGTCACGGCAAAGGTTCCTCCAAAACCACAGCATTCGTCTGTTCGGGTTAACTCCACCCAGTCCAATCCTTCGAGATTTTCCAGAAGTTTGAGGGCCTTATTAAATGGAGGTTGGTTGAGTTCCGATCCAGAGGACAGGTGCAGTCCACGCTGTCCATGGCAGGAGGAATGGTAACTTACACGATGGGGAAATTTTCCCTCTAGCCGCTCGATTTTCAGCACATCGGTGATGAATTCGATGAGTTCGTAGATTTTATGCTCCAGGGCTTCTTGTTTTTTTTCTAGGCCAGCAATGGCAGGAAAATGCTCTTTTACGTGAAGTGTGCAACTTCCAGAAGGACACACTACATAGTCATAGTCACTGAAGGTCTCTATAAAATGAGTTGCCGTGCCTACCGTATCCCGTGCATAGCCCGCATTGGCTAGGGGCTGACCACAGCAGGTTTGACCTGAGGGATAGCTCACGGTGCAGCCTAATTTCTCCAACAATTCTAGCGTAGCAATGCCTACTTGCGGGTAGAATTGATCTACGTAGCAGGGGATAAACAAGGCGACGGATGGGGAATTGGCTTTCATTTGGGTAAGTTAAGCGCTAGCGTTCATATTCACGAGCATTGCTGCCCCTAAAGCGGAACCATTTGGAAAATCACTGGGGATAAGTTCGATTCCAGGAAGTTTTCTGCGCAGCAGCTCCAGAAAAATCGGGTTGGCATTGAATCCTCCATCTACAAAAAGACGCTGCACAGGTGCTCCCTCCAGCACGAGGTGGATGGAGGCTGCTTGAATCGCTGTCAACTCGTGCAGGAAGGTGTAGTAGGCTTCTATAAATTCCGAAAAGCTGCTCCAATCACTGCTAGTGCTATTTTCTATCCCAAAATTTTCTGGCTGGATGTAATGGAATCGGATTCTTTTTGCAGGCTGCCTGCTTACTTTTTGGTACCAGGATTCTTCGAATTGGAGTTTCTTGTAGGTGCCTAGGGGCAGCTGCCAATAGGCATACATTTCTTCGACTTGGTACTTGTGCTCCTCACCGATAAAGAGACGTGATATTTTGATGGGTTGTCCTGAAATGCTCAGAAACTGTAGGCAATCTTTCGTCAATTCCGATTCCGAGAGTGGAGTCTTGTTGAATGGATTGATGCTGATCGCCCAGGTACCCGTTGAAAGGAGGGCGAAGGGTTGGGTTTCCTGCTTCAAGTAGGGCAGCAGGGCTGCCGAGGAGTCGTGTATGCCAATTCCGCAGGGGATTCCTCCCAGCTCCGGCTTGGTTTTCAGCAGGGAACCTCCAGGCAAAACGGGAGCCATCAAGGCCTCTATTCCCTCTCGTTTTACCCATGAATGGTAATCCATTTTCTCAAAATCCCACAAGGCGGTATGGCAGCCGATGCTGCAGAAGTCAGAAACTGCTGTACCTGTAAATAGCATACTCAGGTACTGCGGGAGGTGGAGGCTTCTTTGGATTTTCTGGAATACTTCGGGCTTTGCATACTTGAGAAAATAGAGTTGCAGGCCTGAATTCAGCATGGCTAGCGGAGGGGAAGAAGTCTCCTTGCAGAAGTTCAATTTTCCTCCGTTTTCGGAATAAAATCGCTCCAATAGCTCCTCCGGAAAAGGCTTCAGGTAATCGTAAAGTGGTGCAACAGGGGCTCCTTCGAGGTCAGTATGAACAAAAGAGGCGCCATGCCCTGAAATATTAAGACGTGTAATTTCAAATTCGGTGGAATTCAGTGCTGCACGAAAAGTGTCCAGCATCCAAGCACGAAGTGGAAGTACAGGTTCGCTCGGGAAACCGTCCTCATCCATCACAGGCTCTAGACGAGTGTAACTGTGGTACACTTCGCCAAGATTCTGGTCAAAGAGAAAGAACTTTTTATTGGTTTTCCCGATGTCGAATACGGCTGTTACTGGGGTTTTTGGCATTGGAATTACAGGTCCTATTCGATTTTATCTTGGAAAAGCTGCCGCGAGGCCTCCGTCCACATTCAGCATATTTCCTGTGGATTTGTTGAGCAGTCCGCCTACAAAGGCAAAGGCTGCATCTGCAATGTCACTGACCTTGACACTTTCCTTGAGTAGGGTGCGGTTGGCATAGTATTGCGGGAGATCAGCGACTTCGATGCCGTAGGCTTTGGCTCGATTTTCAGCCCATCCACCTTCCCAGATGTTCGAATTTTCGATGACCGCATCGGGGTTCACCACATTCACTCGGATTTTATCCTCTGCAAGTTCTGCAGCCATAAGTCTAGACATGTGCAATTGTGCTGCCTTGGCTGTGCCATAAGCCACGTTTTTTGGACCTGCCACCAAGGCATTCTTACTCACAATATTTACGATGTCTCCTCCGAGTCCTTGTTGCTTCATTAGGGCAACGCCCAGTTTGGAGATGCGGAATTGTCCCATGACCAAGAGGTCATTGAGCTTGTCCCAATCGGGATCGCTATGGTCTTCAAAGGACTTGGAAATGGAAATTCCAGCGTTGTTGACTACAATATCAATCCCTCCAAATTGAAGGGCGATGGCCTGGCTAGCCTTGGCGATGCTGTCGCTATCTGTCACATCGAGTTGGAGTCCGATGACGTTGTCTTTTCCGTACTTTTTTTCAAAGGTGGCTAGGGCTTGGTCTAGTCGCTCTTGGTTGATATCGGAGAGCACTACGCAGGCCCCTTCTTGAAGGAACTTTTCTGCAATGCCTTTGCCAATTCCTCCTGCGCTGCCGGTGATGAGGGCGATCTTTCTAGAAAGTGGTTTTTCTTTTGGCATGCGCTGCAGCTTGGCTTCCTCGAGCAACCAGTATTCGATGTCGAAGGCCTCCTGAAGGGGAAGCGATACGTAACTGGATACTGCCTCGGCACCGCGCATGACTTGGATGGCATTGATGTAAAATTCAGCTGCTACTCGGCTGGTTTGCTTGTCTTTGGCAAAACTGAACATCCCAACTCCCGGCCAGAGGATGATGACCGGATTTGGATCACGCATGGCCGGGCTGTTTGCATGTTTGTGTTTCTCGTAATAGGCAGCGTAATGCTCCCGGTAATTCTGAAATGCAGATTCCAATTGGGCGCGTATTTCATTGGCGTCCGAGAGATCGGTAGCAGCAGGAAGGTCGAGTACCAGAGGTGAGATTTTGGTTCGCAGAAAGTGATCTGGGCAGCTGGTTCCCATGGGGGCTAGGCGATCCAGGTCCTGACTGTTGCTAAATTCCAAGACGACCTCTTTGTCGGTGAAGGTGCCCACCATTCGGGATTCGGAAGAGGCCAATCCGCGCAATAGCGGGGCGAGCTTTGCTGCTTGGCTTTTGCGTTGGTCTGCATCCAAGGAGTTGATTTTTTGACCTCCGAAAACAGGCCTTTTTTTACCATAGTTTTCTGCCAAATAAGCGGAGGCAGTTTCGATAACTTCCAAGCTGTTGAGGTAACAATCATAGGAAGTGTCACCCCAGGTAAATAGGCCATGGCCTCCGAGCATGATGCCTCGAATGCCTGGATTCTGGTCCAAGGCGGCTCTGAGTTTGAGTCCCAAGTCAAATCCAGGTCGCTGCCAAGGTACCCAAGCGATTGCTCCTTTCCAGAGGGTTTTAGTGATTTCTTCCCCGTCTTTGGCTGCTGCTATCGCAATTGCTGCATCTGGGTGGAGGTGATCGATGTGTTTGAATGGCAAAAATCCATGCAGGGGGGTGTCAATGGAAGGCGCTTTGGAAGCCAAATCGTAGAGGCAGTGTCCAAACAATCCCACCATTTCGTCCTCATGCTCCAAGCCTCTGTAGATTCCTTTCAAAGCATTCAGTTTGTCCACATATAGCCCCGCGAGACCAGAGCGGGTCATGGTCCCAATGTCTCCGCCAGAGCCTTTGATCCACATCACTTCCACCCAGGTTTTGGTCAAGGGATCTAGCTCTTTGGTTTTGCAAGAGGTGTTGCCTCCCCCATAATTTGTGATTCTAAGGTCAGCTCCGAGGAGGTTGGAACGGTAGAGGAATAGGTCAACTTCATTGCCTTCCAGCTGTGCAGCTTTTTCTTCGTTCCAGAGGTAGTTCACATGGTTAAAACTCGTATTTGGGGTATTCATAGGGTATGGAATCTGTGATTTAAATGGGTAAGACTCTAAAAATAAAATCCAATGGTCCTTGTGGTTGGGGCTAGGATCTACTTTCTAAATCTCCACTGAATGATTCAAATTACATTAAAAATCTAAAAAGCGGAAGATTTTTTGATTGAAGGTTAAAAAGGGATCGAATTATCCTCAAACCTAACATTGATTAAAATGACTAATGCACCTTGCGGATAATTGTTAACAGACGACAGTCCACGGTCCACGGCTCAATTAATTGATACTCAAACCTTTTTTTGGGCTGTGGTGAAAAAGCGAATAATCTAAAAATGGTATTTTAATTTGAGCCTAGCGAAAAGTTTGAATGGCCTTTCAAGAAAAACTCCTACACTGAATGAACCAGGTAGGAGGGGCAAGTCTTAAGATAGGTTTCCATTTCCATCCACAAGAAGAATCCACTTTTCCATATAACAGTCGTTTGAAACATTGGCAGTAGTACATTTTTGTTGGAGTCCTTCAATGGATAAAAGTCCATCCTTCAAATTCATCTTTTCTCCGTATTCGTTAAAAAATCCACCATAGGTTTTTTGCCAGATCACAGCACCTTTTTCATCTGTTCGAATAAGTAGCAGATCGTAGTTACCCGCTCCAAAGGAACTCGTGGAACCAAGCAGGAAATAGCCACCATCGGAGATGGGTAGAACAGCACTCGCTTTGTCATAGCTCGTGCCTCCATAGGTTTTTTGAAATTGAATATTCCCATTCAGATCACGAACAGTAAGCTGCATATCGCAAGATGTTGTCGACTCACAATTGATGGTGCTGAAGGTGATTTGATCTGTTTTCTCTTCTGCAAGCGTTGTGGGAGTAGGAGTGAATCCCCAAAAAATGTAGCCAATAATTAAAGTCAAAGCGGTGAGCATAAGCAGCAGTTTAGGAAGATTTTTTTTAGAAAAGGCTAGGGTTGCAAGCGGTATTAATTTTGACTTTAGGAAAAGGTTTTGTACCGATGGAGGAGGGTTTTGTGAAGATTTTTCTTGCTCGAGGGCTAATAATTCAACTAGCTTGCCCAACGTATAGGCACTTGGAGTTACCTCTCCTTTTTCAATTCGTTGGATGGTGCGCAGCGTCACTCCACAACGCATTGCGAGATCGGATTGGGTCCAGTTGCGATCTTTCCTTGCAGCTTTAACTTGTTCAGCTAGGGTCATGCCTCAAAAATGGCTGGAATAATCGTTGAAAAAAAGAAAGAGGCTGTGACATCTATGCGACATTTGGCTAGCCGGCGTAGGAGCGATTCCATTAGATAAAAAAACTCCTGCCTAGATCAATCTAAGCAGGAGTAGTTGTGAGCTAAACGTGTTTCTCTGAAAAGCTTAAAATTGACTTTTAAACTGCTCCATTTTTTGATCCACCTGGGTGTCTACCATAAAGGAAACTGCGGTAGTTTCCCAAGCAAGGGTTACTTGAGCCACCTTGTTGTTTCCAGCAGAAATGTGGTACTGAAGACGCTCGGTAGCACCTACTGTTGCAGGTGCAGCTTTTACAGCCACCGCATCGTCAGCAGCAACTGCTGCCTCATCGATCTTACCATCTTTCATGTAGCTGTAGATGCTCGCTGCTTTTTTGTTGAGGTGGATGGTCCATTCCCCTGTTTCTGAAGGAGTTACAAAAATAGAGTACTTGCCAGCAGCCAAGTTTTTGCCACCTACACTTACCGGAGTACTAAATTCGATGATGGTTTGGCCGTTTGCTCCAGCTCTCCAAGTCTCGCCATACTTATGCATGCCACCAAATACTTTTCTTCCTTTTACTGCAGGAGAAGAGTAATCGATGCTGATTTTAGTGAAGCCAACTACCTGGCTTACATGCGCTGCAGGGCTAGCCGCAGGCTGCTGAAGTTGTGCTTGGGCAGCAAAAGAGCCTACAAGGATGAAGGCTAGGGTTAATAAAAGACTGTTAATGTGTTTCATGGGGTATGATTGTGAATTGAATTGTGAAACTAACAAAAAAAAAGAGGTGCTTGTTCACCAAACCGTATAGCGTTGCCCCATTTTTTCTAAAAGTAACTCGAGGGAGGACTTTTCAAATCCTCTTCCTATCT
Source organism: Algoriphagus sp. (assembly GCA_044236565.1). Classification (GTDB taxonomy): domain Bacteria; phylum Bacteroidota; class Bacteroidia; order Cytophagales; family Cyclobacteriaceae; genus Algoriphagus. The sequence goes on from JBIIGH010000024.1 coordinate 9,672, forward strand.
TAGAAACATCAAGTATCCCCCACCAATCTGCCCTCAGCGAACATGTCCTATTTTTCTCTACGCGCACTCACCAAATCCTACGATTCCCATACTGCCTTGCAAGAATTTAATTTGGAGCTTTCCAAAGGGGAGTTTGTTTCCATCATTGGGGAGAGTGGCTCGGGCAAAAGTACCTTGCTGCGCATCGCCGCAGGCTTGTTGACCCAGAGTTCGGGTGAGGTGCTGCTGGATGGGAAGAAAATTGAAAGTCCAGCTGAAAAGTTGGTTCCTGGCTACGACGAGATCAAACTGATCCATCAAGATTACCAGCTCTTTCCCAATACGACGGTGGAGGAAAATATCACGCGTCCGCTGTTGAACTACGAAGAAGGCTACCGAAAGCAACGGGTGGCGCACTTGCTGGATCGACTCGGCTTGACTCCCTACAAGGACCGGCTTCCCAAGCAACTCAGTGGGGGGCAGCAGCAGAAGGTGGCGATCGCACAAGCCTTAGCCGTAGAACCGGAGGTCCTGTTGCTAGACGAGCCTTTTAGCCACTTGGATGCGATTCAGAAAAGAAAGTTGATTCAGGAATTGAAGGAACTTCTGCAAGAGATGGACACTACCGTCATTTTTGTAACACACGATTTGGACGATGCCCTTTGGCTTACGGATTCCCTAGTGGTGCTCCAAAAGGGCAAAATCACCCAAAAGGGAAATTCCAAAGCACTCTGTGAACATCCAAAATCCAAGTATGTGGCGCGCCTTTTTTCTTCCATCAATGCCCTCCCAAATCGAGAGCAAGCCTACATCCGACCTGCCGATATTCGGATCCGTACACGAGGTGGTTTCGTAGGGCATGTGGTAGACCAGCGGTTTTTGGTTCATTACAATACCCTGCAAGTTCGCTTGCGGGAAGGAGGACAGCTTTGGGAAGTAGATGATCCGGGGCGCAAATACCAAATCGGGGACCGAGTCTACCTGCACATTCAAGAGGAAAAAGTATTGCTGCTGAAGTCCTAGAAAAAGTATAAAGTACGAAGTACCAAGTACAAAGAACCAAGTACCAAGAAATAGTTGAGATTTAATCCTCAACTATTTTTGAGAAAATGGAAGTAACTATTCTTCTTGGTTTTAACTAGTTGAATCCCAATCGAAATGCAATAGAAATAAGTTGAAATAGAAGATTCTGCTGCTATTTCCATTTATTTCACGAAGCCTGCCAACCGCAGGCAGGCGAAGTCCTTTTCTACTGTATTTCTACCCTAATTTCTATTTTCTTCTTCCAAATGCCCCTGCTCCAGTTCCTTTTTGGTGGCTTTGCGAACCTCGATGACCTTACCCTCAAAATGAAGGTCGAAGCCTACCAAAGGATGGTTGAAATCCAATAACAATTCCTCGCCCATATTTTTCAAAACCTTCGCTTGCATGGGGTAGCCATTTTCATCTACGAGCGGGAGAAAATTACCTTCCTCAAGCATGGATGGACTGAAGCCCCTCTCCTTGGAAAACTGATCCACGGGCAAGGTCACTAAGAGTTCTTCATCCGCCTCTCCGTAAGCTTCTTCTGTAGTCAATGTGAAGGAAAACTCTTCATTCAATTTCTTGCCTTCGAGGAGCTCTTCAAATTTCTCTGGCAAGCCACTCTGTCCAAATAGAAAGTAAAAGGGATCGTCTGCTTCTCGAACCTCTACACTGAAGGGTGCAGACTCAATTTCATCTTCCTCTTTGCTTACTTTGAGTTCGTAGGTAAGGCCTACTACGGTGCCGGCTTTGATGCTCATTCGTTGATTTTTTAACTCGTGATTCCGTATTTCAAACGGATGAGAACTCGTTCTTTAAGGACCTGCCACTTGCTTTTTGCGGTGGATTGCTGCAGTTTTTTGGAAGAGCGGAACACAAAATATTGATAGTCTTTTTCTTCGAAAAAGAGGGCGTAGGTTTCCATTTTTTCCAAGTAAAAACCAGCTGCTCCCAAGGTCTGGACGAGAATTCCGGTATCCAAGGGCTGGTCGATTACTTGCAGTTTTTCAGGTTGATTTGCAATCATCCACTCCAAGTAGCGTGGCGCAGGAATGTGAACAAACAGCACCGAATCTTGGTGTGCATGTGCTTGAATATTTTTGAATAGGGGCGCATGCTGGGCCACAGGAATGTGCTCCAATACATCAGGGAACACAAAAAAGTCAAATGTCTTACCAGGCAAGTTGAAGTCAGACATGTCTGACACATCAAACTTCAGGTTGCCTTGCTTTTTCCAAAGGACACGAGCCTTTTCGATACTCTCTGGAGAAATGTCCACTGCCAGCACCTCTCCTTGGGGTACTTGAGTGGCCAACAGGTGGGATACTGTGCCGATGCCACAGCCCACTTCCAAGATGCGGTGCTGCGCCTGCAAACCGGCTTGTTTTACCTTATCCAGGATACTTAGATGCCGGGAGTTGATCCCTGTTTTTTCTTGCTTCTCGGCAAATTGGTCGTAGAAGCGGACGACTTTATCTTGTTCTTCAGCGGCTTGCATCTGATTTTCGGTAGGTGGTAACTAGTCCAGCAATCAACAAAATCACCAATGCATACTGGAATAGGATCATTGGAGTTTTGGTGGCGCTGTAACTTGTGGGGGCAAAGGTAAAGACAATTTCGTGAGTTCCTGCAGGAAGCTGAAGTCCGCGTAGGAGGTAGTTGGTTCGAAGGATGGGAACTTCCTTGCCATCCAATTTGGCGGTCCAGCCTGCTGGGTAGTAGATTTCCGAAAACACCCCCAAGCCTGCCCTGGTCATCTCTGCTCTGTAGGTCAGTTCGTTGGGAGCATGCTTGGTGAGGCTGATTTTTCCTGCACCTGCTTTTTGTTCCCCAAATTCCTTGCTATTGATGGTGGCTTGCGTTTTGGTGTTGATGGCCCCGAGCTTGTCCATTTCCTCTTTATTGCTGCCCACAGGGACAAGTTGGCTAGGAACCCAAGCAGGGCCGTTTGCTTCAGGGTTTTCAAATACTGCATTGGTATCTGCTCCAGCGATGAGGTACTTGGTATTGAGCATGTTGATGGTGCCAATACTTGCCCAGTCAAAGTTGCCCTCTTGTGCTTTTTTGATAAAGTCTTGCAGCTCAAACTCCATCTGATAATCCACCAAATCTTGGTATCGGCGAAGTTTGGCTCCGTGGTAGCCACCTAGGCTATTGAATCGGTAGCTAGTTCGTGCACCCTGGGTGAGGCCCTCCGTGAGTGGCAGCACTCGGAAGTAGCCCTTGTCGGCAGCGATTGATTTTTCTGCTGGCGTCTCCGCAAAAAACTCTCGGGATGGATTTCCCTTGAAGGAATCGTCATTGAAGTAACGACGGTTGATGGTCCATACATCGAGCGTAATCAAGGTAATCAATCCGAGGCCCAGTACTAAGTCGGAGATTTTGCTTTTGAGGTAGAAATAAATAAGGCCCATAGCCAGTGCTACAAAGATAAAGCTCTTCCAAGCCGAGGAGGAGAGTAGGGCCTTGCGGTCTGTTTGCAGCGCAGTGACGAGCCAGTCTGGGAGATTAGCATCTGCCGCTCCTTCAAAACGGAAGAATGCTCCCCCAATCAGGGCAAGTAGCAAGGTGATACCTGCAACAATTCCTCCGGAGATGAGTAGGGGCTTCAGGGATTTGGACTGGGTCAACTTTTCCAAAGCAATCATCCCAAGTACGGGGATCGCAAAAAGCGTCATGCCCAAGGCCATGGATACGGCCCGAAACTTATTGTAGCCGGGTAGAATGTCAAATAGGGTGTAGTTGAACCAGGCCAAATTTTTGCCCCAGCTCAGCATAAGGGAGAGGATGATGATGGACCCAAAAGTGATCAAACTTGCGCGTGGTGCTACCCAGATGCCTAGGATTGCCAAAAAAACTAGGATTGCACTGCCGTAAATGGGTCCACCCGTGAAGGGTTGATCCCCCCAGTAGGTAGGTGCTCCTTTGACGAAGTCATTCACTTGTCCGGGTTCAAGGCCTTGATTTCGAAGGGCTTTTTCGGAAGCAGAGTCTTTGGGAAGTGGAGTCGTGCTTCCTCCCCCATAAAAATCAGGAACGAGGAGGGTCATACTTTCCAAAATGCCATTGGACCAGCCAAAGGCATAGTCCTTGTCGAGTCCTGCACCAGCAGTTTCGATGGTGGCCTTTCCTCGCGTGGAGTAGGGGCTGTAATCCAAGGCGGTGGCGATTCTGCCCAAATTTCCACCAACCCCGAGTACCGCACCCAAGGTTAGCAGGGCGATTGTTTTGGATAGGCTTGCCAGTCCTTCTTTTTTCCAATCATACGCAAGTCGGGTGATCACGTAGACAATCGCGATAAGCAGCGTGTAGTAGGTGATTTGAAGGTGGTTAAATTTGAGTTGCAGCAGCAGTCCAAGTCCAAGAAGCGCTGCTCCGAGGAGTCGTTTGCGATCGAAGGCTAGGTGGATACCCGCCAGAATCAATGGAATGAGGCACACCGCCCAAATTTTGGCGTTGTGCCCTGCCTCCAAAGAGAGGAGGTTGTAGGTATTGAATGAAAATGCAATGGCGCCGGCTACAGCAAAAACCGGGCGCACCCCATAGCTAAGCAGCAAGAGGTACATGGCGAGCATTCCAAAAAACAGGCCATTGATGGGGTGAGGTAGACCTAAGGTGAGGATGGAGATGGCTAGGTTGGTGATGTCTCCTGCAAACTCCAGGCTGATGAAGTAGGTGGGCATTCCACCAAACATGCGGTTGGTCCAGAGCGCTTGTTCCCCCGTAGCAGCACGGTAGTCAAGCACCTCCTTGGCGGAGCCTTCCCACTGCAGGATGTCACCTTGAAAGATGATTTGTCCATCAAAAACAAGGGGAGAAAAATACCCCACCACGAGCAAGTAAAAGAAGGCGATGCCGAGGAGATGGGGAAGGATGTCTTTTTGAAATTGAATCTTCATGCAGGAGTTCAGCGATTTGAACCGCAAATTAAGGAATTCGAGGGAAAGGACATGCCGGGTCTTACTTCCTTTTTGTGGGGGTAGGAGAAAGAAAATGGGGATGGTCCACAATCTAACTACTGGGATCACTTAAATCCCGGTTAGTTTTGTCGTGCAAACCTTCAAATTCATTACTTTTGCATGAAATAGCAGTATAGCAGCATGTTTGATAATTTAAGTTTGAAGCTTGACCGGGCGTTCAAGACACTGAAGGGTACCGGAAAAATCACTGAAATCAATGTCGCATCTACCGTAAAGGAGATTCGAAGAGCTTTGATTGATGCCGATGTGAACTACAAAGTAGCCAAGGAAGTCACTGATAAAATCAAGGACGAAGCCATGGGTCGCGATGTGTTGATCTCGGTTTCTCCGGGTCAGCTATTGATCAAAATCACCCAAGAGGAGTTGACCAAATTGATGGGAAACACCAAGGTGGACATCAAGCTAAGTGGAGATCCATCCGTAATTTTGATTGCAGGTCTTCAGGGATCGGGTAAAACTACTTTTACAGGCAAGCTTGGAAGTTTGCTGAAGCGACAAGGACGTCAAGTGCTGCTTGTAGCTTGTGATATTTACAGACCTGCTGCGATTGACCAGTTGAAGGTCTTGGGCGAGCAGATCGGTGTGGAGGTGTATGCTGAGCCAGAAAATAAAAATGCTTTACAGATCGCCAACAATGCCATTGCATACGCCAAAAAATCAGGCAAAAAGACCGTAGTAGTCGATACTGCAGGTCGTTTGGCGGTGGATGAGGCGATGATGCAGGAGATTGAGGAACTTAAAAAAGCGCTCAATCCATCTGAAACACTTTTTGTGGTGGATTCCATGACAGGTCAAGATGCAGTGAATACTGCGAAGACCTTTGACGATCGTCTCGATTTTGATGGCGTAGTGCTTACCAAATTGGATGGTGATACCCGAGGTGGTGCTGCCATTTCCATCCGCCACGTGGTAAATAAGCCCATCAAGTTTATTTCCACTGGAGAAAAGATGGAGAATCTGGATGTATTCCATCCAGACCGTATGGCCCAGCGGATCTTGGGCATGGGGGATGTGATCTCCTTGGTGGAGCGTGCACAGCAGTCCTTTGATGAGGACGAGGCCAAGCGCCTGAACGCGAAAATGCGCCAGAACAATTTCAACTTTGACGATTTTCTTTCTCAGCTCGAGCAGGTGAAGAAGATGGGAAATATCAAGGATCTCATGGGTATGATTCCTGGAATGGGTAAAGCCTTGAAGGGACTGGATATCGATGACGACTCCTTCAAACCAGTAGAAGCCATCATCCGAAGCATGACTCCCAAGGAGCGCCAAAACCCAGATATCATCGATGGTAGACGAAGAAAACGACTTGCAGATGGCTCGGGTAGAAACATCACTGAAGTCAACAACTTGATGAAGCAGTTTGAGGACATGCGCAAGATGATGAAGCAAATGAATAAAATGGGAGGTGCCAAGGCGGCCATGGGTAAAATGATGCCTCCTGGAATGGGGAAAAGGTAAGTCAACGGTTGACAATCCGTCAACAGTTGACAGACCACGGTCCACAGCTCACTTAAGTGAACCTCAAACCTTATTTTCCTTGGATAGCACTAAAAATAGATGTTGTCAACACCTATTTCATCCCTAATTCAATCGGCTGTGGTCTGTGGTCTGTGGACCGTTAGCAATAAAACTTCTGATCCATTCCTTTGAAACGCATTGCCCTAGACCTCCACTACCTCCCTTGCCTGGAGT
>JBIIGH010000154.1:0-6017 GCA_044236565.1 Algoriphagus sp.
CCAATTTTTCACAAACTCTGAGCCTCCTTCTTCGCTGGCGGAGTGTCCGATTTCTACCATAGAAAGCTTCATGCCGAGTTCTTGAGCGGTTTTGACGTATTCGGGAGTTTCCCATTCGTTGGATTCTCCACAGATTAGCACGTCGGGACGGTGTTCTTGAATTCGGGTGATTTGGGTTTTTCCACCTACAGCACCAGGCAGCAGGAGTACCTTGGAGCAGGGTTGATCTAGATCGCCTACAAAGCGCATCGCCGGCACCTTCATTTGAGCTTTGATGTGGTCGATGACTGCCCTTAGGGAAGTGGTCGGAATCTGCAAGATTGGGCTTCCAGGGGTATAGTAGGCTTTCCAACCTAGTTCTTCCACCACACCTACTCGTACCCCATCGTCTTGCATGCGGTGCACGTAGTCGTGGTTTCTCCAGATCGTCAACTTATTCTGGGCGAGCAGGTCGTATTTGCCACGGAAGACGGGGTCATTTTGGAGGTAGTCGGTATCGTCTTGCCCGGAGTAAAAGGTGGGTTCATGGGGAATGATGAGGTTGGCTTTCAACTCAATCGCCTTTTTGATGATCGCGATGCTGGGGAACATGGTGGTGACGATCCCCGTGACCACCGTGTCTTTGGAGCCAATTTTGATAGTGTCCACCGTCTGTGCAAAGGGAGCCTTGGGTACCTGAGAAATAAACAGGTCCATGATCTCGCCAACCGTCCAGGATTTTTGGAGGGGGGCAGCCCAACCTGAAAAGGGATTGCTGAGGAGGCCAGCGCCGAGGAGGGTTCCCGATTGAAGCAGGAAGGTTCGCCTAGTGGAGGGGGATGATTTTTTCATGTGGGAGGAACTTGCGAATTCGAAATTTGAAGACTTGTACAATCTTAGTTAATGGTCACATCAGTGAGCCAAATGAAGCGCTTTCCTTCTGGGTCCTTGTGCTCCAAACTGATTTGAATTGGGCCGTAGGGAACTGACATTTCCCAGGTCCAGGTGCGGCCTTCGGGGGCATTCCCTTTTCGAAAGGTCCACTCTAGTATTTTGTGTTCTGCATCGAGATACAGGTCATAGGCATCGCCAGGGGTATAGCCTCCTTCCGCACCATACAGAATACTCAATTTAGTGGAAGGAAGTCCTTGGATGGGGCTGCTAGCATTTTCAGTGACTTCGTAGGTGTAGCCTTTGTCCCAGGCCAACTGGAAGGGCATCAGTGCCCAGTACTTGTCGTTGATAAAGGCGCCGTCCTGCTTCGGAAGGGAGTCTGCCACGAGGCTGTAGGTGAAGCTGGTATCTGCTCCAGCATAGGATACGGTGCTGTCTTGGATGTTCCATTTCCAAGTTCGAGACACCACCGTGGCAGAATCTCGCTGCACATTCCAGGTGTAGCCAATGGACTTGACCTGATCCCAGTTTTCAAAGCCGTAGGCCTTGGCCACTTGCATGGGGAGGGTATCTGGAAGAGTTTCGCGCTGCTGACAGGAGGCCAAGAGGGCAAGAACCGATAGGCTGAGGAGTAGATTTTTCATAGTGAAGAAGAGAAAGTGTTTTAGGAACTGGATTTGGATAGCCAATTTTTGAATTTGTTGTATTCAAGGTACTGTGCCAAAGGTTGGACGAAAAAGAGAAATCGATTCAAGAAAAGGAGACTTCGAAAGAGAGTGGAGGGGAAAATTTTCTTTTTTCCTTTAGCAGCCCCTGCGAGCATGGCTGCAGCGACCTCTTCTGGAGTTTGGATTGGAAATGCTTTTGGAATATTGGAGCCTGCAGCATCGAAAAAGGAGGTGGCGGTAGCGATTGGAAATACGAGGGTCAACCAATCTCCTGCTCGCTCCGCCCAGAGCGATTCGGCCCATTGAAGAATTGCGGCTTTGGTGCTGCCGTAAAGGCTGTAGCCTGGAATGGACCAATGGGCGATGGCGGAACAAGTGATCACATGGCGCAAGGAATGATTAGGAAATGCTTGTTTCAAGGCCAGACCAAGTTGGATGGGCGAGTGCACATTTAGCTGAAAGAGGCGATCCATCTCCTCCCAATTTTGCTGGGACGCTTCTCCATACTCTGCCTTGCCTGCATTAGCGAAGCAAAAATCCACAAGTGTCCAGTGCGTGTTCACCCAGGCCAAAATGGTGCCGTTTCCTTCCTTGAGGCTTAAGTCTGCACACAAGGTATTAAGCTGCGGAAATTCCTTTTGAAGTGATTCCAACGCATGCGGCAGGTAGTCAACGGCCAAAATCTTTTGGGTGTATGGGTAGAGTTGACGAACCAGTTCCCGGCCAATGCCAGATCCCGCACCTGTGATGATGACCTGTGCGTCCTTGAAGCTATTCATGGTTGGGTAGGATGGTAGGTATAGGGAAGTCGATGGAAAAAGGATTGACCTTGAGGGCAATCAAGGGTTGGATGCCTTCCAGGTCTGGAAAAAGCTGCGGATCTACCTGCATGCTCTTCACTCGGGCCAATTTGCCCCAGCCACGTCCTTTGGGGAGCGTCAAATAGGTTTTTCCATCGAGCGTCTGCTTCAGGCGCAGCGGAAGCAGGGTGGTGCTGATGGGCAAGGGGATTCCTCCATGGCTGATTTCAGTGTCGAGTATCATTTTACCCTCTAGTTCCACGCGAATGCGGTCTTTCCCCGGTTCTTTTTCCCAATGGAAGGTGGCTGTCTCCTTGGGGATGCCCCAGTTTTTTCTACCCTGGTCGGTGCTTGCTTCGGAGCTTACTAAAATTCGCGTGATGGATTGGAATTTCTTTTCCCCAAACTGACCTGGGATAAAAAGCAGCTCGTGGTAGGGCCCTACTGGGGAGCTGTTGTAGTCCACCAGCATCACATACCCGAAGCCTCCTTTAAATTGACCTTGGAGCTCGGCAGGGAGATTGGCCTTGCTTTCTACCCAGGATTTTTTGAAGCGGTAGAGCAAGATTATTCCTTCCCCATGTAGGGTCCAGGGTGGAGGCGCTGGAGCAAATTGAGTTGCTGAATTAGGCATAAGGGGAGGGGCTGATTGCGGTCCATCCCCCATCGATGATGAGGGTTTGTCCGGTGATGTGTCGGGCGGCATCCGAGAGAAGAAAGGCCGCTGCTGCTGCAATATCTTCTGGAAAAGCGGGTCTCGCTAGCGGCGTAATTTTCGACCAGGTGGCCGCATAGTTAGGGTCCGAAGTGGTTCGCTCCGTCAAGGTGGCCCCTGGGGCAATGGTGTTGATGCGAATGCCCAAGGGGGCAAGTTCTAGCACCAGATTTTTTGCGAGCATCTCGATGGCCGCCTTGCTCATGGCGTAAGCCGCCAAATTCTCATGACTTTGGTGGGCTGTCACCGAGGAGGTAAACAGGATCGCTCCCCCTTTTTCCTGAGATTTCATGAGGCGAGCTACTGCCTGCGTGAGGAAGAAAGTGCCTGCCTGATTGACACGGGCCACTTCTATAAAATCTTCCCTTCCGTAGTCCAAAAAATTACCAAACAGCGTGATGCCGGCATTGCAAACTAGCTGGTCGATGGTGCCGTAATTTTTAACTGCAAGGTCAAGCATCTCCTCGATGACCTCTGGGTCTGCGGCATCTCCGGAGCAGCCGATGACCGATCCTCTTCCTAAACGGGAAAGCTGGGCTACAGCCTCCTGGGTTAGGCTTTTTTCGCGGTCATTCAGGAGAATGTGGGAACCTTCTTCCAGCAATTTCCTGGCGATAGCGAGTCCTATCCCTTGTCCTGCTCCGGTGATGAGTGCTACTTTGGTCATGTTATTTTTTTGGAGTTGCCTTCAGGTGGCCAATTCGATGCGTGGATAAAACCTAGTGGGAATCTCGTTTTACCTCGGGACCCGAACTTCCTTGGAGAAAATCAAAATCCACCCCTTCGTGGGCTTGGTTGACCTTGTCGAGAAACAAGTTGACATAGCCTCTGTCGTATGGAAGGGGGCTTGGAGAAAATGCGGCCCTTCTTGTTGCAAATTCTTCTTCCGAGATCAGCAGATTCAGGCTGCGATTGGGTACGTCCAATGCGATCCTATCTCCATTCTGTACCAGGGCAAGTGGCCCTCCGATGGCTGACTCGGGAGAGACGTGCAGCACTACGGTACCAAAGCCGGTGCCGCTCATGCGCCCATCCGAGATCCGAACCATATCCTTGACGCCCTTTTCCAATAACTTTTTGGGGAGTCCCATATTGCCCACTTCGGGCATGCCTGGGTATCCTTTGGGGCCTACTTTTTTCAAGACCATCACACAGGTCTCGTCAATATCCAGGTTGGGATCGTCTACTCGTGCTTTGTAATCGTCAATGTCTTCAAAGACCACTGCTCTCCCGGTATGGGTGAGTAAGTCCGGACTAGCAGCGGAAGGCTTCAGTACAGCGCCATTGGGGCAGAGGTTGCCTTTCAATACGGCGATGCCAGACTCTGGTTTGATGGGATTTTCGAAGGTACCAATCAGGTTTCTATCCCAGCATTCGGCTTTGGTTATGTTTTCACCAAGGGTCTTGCCATTCACTGTAAGCGCATCGGTATGGAGGTGTTTTTCGATCTCCTTCATGACCGCAGGCAGTCCGCCTGCATAAAAAAGGTCTTCTACCCAATGCTCGCCGGAGGGCTGCACATTGGCGATGAGGGGGATCCGAGAGGAAAACTCATCAAAGTCAGCGAGGTCCAAGGGAACGCCTATCCGTTTGGCGATGGCGATCAGGTGCAGGATAAAATTGGTGGATCCTCCAACAGCAGCATTGACCATGATGGAGTTTTCAAAGGCCTTGCGGGTAAGGATCTTGTCCATGGTCAAGTCTTCCTTGACCATTTCCACAATGCGCATGCCGGCTAGGTGCGCCATTACTTTGCGTCGGGAATCTGCTGCAGGGATGGTGGCATTGTCTGGGAGGGCTAGTCCAAGCGCTTCGACCATGGCTGCCATAGTAGAGGCAGTACCCATGGGAGCACAGTGGCCTACGGATCGCGACATGGCCGCTTCAGCCTCAATAAACTCTTCTTGAGAGAGTTTGCCAAGTTTAAAATCTTCCGCGAATCTCCAAATATCGGATGTCCCTATTTTTTTGCCTTTGAATCTACCCACGAGCATGGGTCCGCCTGAAAGTACGAGGGTGGGGAGGTTGACCGAAGCTGCACCCATCACGAGTGAGGGGGTGGTTTTGTCGCAGCCACACATCAGGATGACACCATCCATGGGATTGGCGCGGATGCTCTCTTCCACGTCCATGGAGGCGAGATTTCGAAAGAGCATTGCGGTAGGCTTGATGGAGCATTCCCCGAGGGACATGACTGGAAATTCCAATGGAAATCCGCCTGCTTCCCAGATCCCGCGCTTCAATGCCTCTGCCAAATCACGAAAGTGTGCATTGCAGGGGGTCAGCTCAGACCAGGTATTGCAGATGCCAATCACTGGCTTTTCGCCTTCAAAAAGGTGGTGTGGGAGTCCTTGGTTTTTCATCCAGGATCGGTAGATAAATCCGTCTTTGCCGGTTCTACCGTACCACTCCTGGCTACGGAGTTTCTTTTTGGTCATGAGGTTACTTGGGTTCTGTGAATTGGCCAAGAAGTTACCAAAAATTCTGGAAAATGGATGAGCGTGATGGAATGAAAAAGTGGATGGAGGCATAAAAAATCCCCTTGATTCGGTACCAAGGGGATCGGGGAAGCGTTGTTAAACGGCGATTTTAGTCCACTCTAGTGATTTTAGCACCGAGGGCATTGAGGCGCTCGTCGATATTTTGATAGCCGCGGTCGATTTGCTCGATGTTGTCAATCACCGAAGTGCCGGTGGCAGACAGGGCCGCGATCAAGAGGGCTACTCCTGCACGGATATCTGGAGAAGTCATTTTGATGCCACGAAGTGGGTACTTGCGATCCAATCCAATGACTGTAGCGCGGTGCGGATCACAAAGAATGATCTGGGCACCCATGTCGATCAATTTGTCCACGAAGAACAAGCGAGATTCAAACATTTTTTGGTGCACCAAAACTGTTCCTTTGGCTTGCGTAGCGGTCACTAAAATGATGGATAGGAGGTCTGGTGTGAATCCAGGCCA
>JBIIGH010000074.1:0-10247 GCA_044236565.1 Algoriphagus sp.
GATGGATCCATCGATAAAGGTTTCGATCTCGTAGTGCTTTTGCTCCGGTACAAAGATGTCGTCTCCTCTAAATTCCAAGTGGATACCCATGCGGCGGAACGTATCCGGAATGATGCCTAGACGGTGGATTTGACAGTCCTTGATGGTGATTTCAGACTGGGTCATGGCGGCCATCCCGATAAAGGAGCCGATCTCGATCATGTCTGGAAGTAGTGTATGAGTCGTTCCTCCGAGGGTTTTTACCCCTTCGATGTGGAGCAAATTAGAACCCACTCCTGTGATCTGTGCACCCATGCGGTTGAGCATGTCGCAAAGCTGCTGCAAATACGGTTCGCAAGCAGCATTGTAAATGGTGGTCTTCCCTTCGGCCATCACTGCAGCCATGACGATGTTGGCGGTACCGGTGACGGAAGCCTCATCGAGGAGCATGTAAGTTCCTTTCAGGTTTTTGCCATCGATATGAAAGATCTCATTTTTGGCATCGTAACGAAACTCAGCGCCTAGCTTTTGGAAGCCAAAGAAGTGGGTATCCATGCGGCGGCGACCGATTTTGTCTCCTCCCGGCTTGGAAAGTTTCCCTGTACCGAAGCGAGTCAATAAAGGTCCAAGAATCATCACCGAACCGCGCAATGCGGAGGCTTTGTTGAGAAAATCTTGCGTTTCAAGGTAATCCAAGTTCACGGCATCGGCTTGGAAGGTATAGGACTCGGGTCCTAGCTTCTGCACCTTCACTCCCATGTCTGAAAGGAGTTCGATGAGCTTGTTGACATCCCGGATATTTGGGACTTTGTGGATCGTAACCTTTTCAGCGGTTAGAAGTACGGCACAAAGAATTTGAAGTGCTTCGTTTTTTGCTCCCTGTGGAGTGATTTCTCCTTTGAGGCGGAGTCCACCTTCTACTTTAAAAGAGGCCATGTATTTATCTGCGTTTTTTGTGGGCAGGACGGAATTTTTTCCCGTGGTTATTTTTCTTTTTGCCGGAATGCTCTTCCTCTTGGTGTGGGATTTTAAAATCCCGTCGCGTGTTGGATTCAAAGAGGGCATTCTCGCGCACTTTTTCTAAGTCAATGTGAAGCTTGCCTTTGGAAAGCGTTTTGATATCGTCAAGGATGATGCCGTCGTCAAAGTTGTCTCTATTCCAGGTAGAATGGAAGCTTCGCATTAGCTGTCCGATGTAGATGATCGCATTTTCCTGCTCTTCGTCGTTCTCAATTTCAATCGCTTTTTCGATCAGCTTTTCGATGTTTCTGCCGTAGTGCTTGAACTTGATTTGACCTTTGGGGTAGCCAATGTGTGGAGGCTTTTTGCCAAGCAATTCCTTTTCGGGCATGGGATAAGGTCCGTCGATGTCCAAGGTAAAATTGGACATGATGTACAAGTCGTCCCAAAGCTTCTGGTCATTTTCCTGCTTGACGGAAGGATTGAGCTGCTTGATGATCTCTACAATGGTGTGTGCACTTTGTGTCCGCCGTTCCCGATCTTCAATGCCAATTACATGCTGAACCAGTTGTTGGATATTCTTTCCGTATTCTTTCAAAATGAGTTGTTGTTTATCTGAATCGTTATGCTCCATGACGCCTCCTATTTTTGCCTTGTATAAGGTAACAAAAAAACAGCAATGGTAGGCGTATGCGGGATTAGTCTATAATTCTGAGCTTGGCAAAGCTAAGCAATAAAGTTTTCTCCCCAAAATGTTCAAATTGAATGCTGGCCTTTTTGTTAAGTCCTTCGGTTTCAATTTTTTGAACCTTCCCAAATCCAAACTTAGGGTGCTCCACCAATTGCCCTTCCTGAAGCGCATTGGTATTGCTTGGTTTGAAGTCCGGGTTTGGGGTATGCACATGCATGGACGAAGGCAAGCGGGTTTCCGGCTGTTTTTTGATCCCAATAAATCCTGCTCCACCTGGAGGGCCTTCTTTGCGGAAGGCTCCTGGCAGCTCCCGAGTAGCCGACATGCGCTTGTTGACTTTTAGCATGGCGGGATTGACTTCCTCCAGAAATCGGCTCGGCTCACAGTTGAGCAGTCGACCAAATCGGTAGCGCGTCAAGGCATAACTCAGGTAAAGTTTATCCATGGCCCGGGTGGAGGCTACATAAAATAGCCTTCTCTCCTCTTCCAGGTCCTCTCTACTTTGCATCATCATCTGGGAAGGAAAGAGGTCTTCCTCCATGCCCACCACAAACACCTGCTTAAATTCTAGCCCTTTGGAGGCGTGGATGGTCATCAGGGTGATTGCATCGGTTTGGCTTTTGTCCTGGTCGTTGTCGGTGAGTAAAGCAATTTCCTGCAGGAAGGCACCCAGGCTCTTGTCTTCGTTTTCGGTGTTGTCTACGTACTCCTTGATGGCGTTCAGCAATTCCTGCACGTTTTCGTAGCGACTGAGGCCCTCGATGGTTTTGTCTTCGTACAGTTCACGGAGCAAGCCACTCTGCTTGGCCACTGAACTCGCTGCCTCAAAGGCATCCTTGCGTTCGATTTCGATCTGAAAGGCCTTGATCATCGTGGAAAAGTCGTCCACGGAAACTCCTGCTCGGCCACCCAGGAAGCTGTGTGCATTTTGCACCACATCCCAGAGGGGGATGTCGTGTTCGTAGGCAGAAACGAGTATTTTCTCTACCGAGGTATCTCCAATGCCTCTTTTGGGGTAGTTGATGATGCGCTTGAATGCTTCCTCATCCGCTGGGTTCACCGCAAAGCGGAGGTAGGCCATGAGGTCCTTGATTTCTTTGCGCTGGTAGAAGGAAAGTCCCCCCACGATTTTGTAGGTGAGGTTAAGTTTTCGCAAGGCCTCCTCCATGGATCGGGACTGAGAGTTGGTGCGGTAGAGGATGGCAAAGTCGCTGTTCTGCAGCTTCTTGTTATTTTTTTCCTCAAAAATAGTGGTAGCCACCAGGCGCCCTTCTTCGTTGTCGGAGGATGCTTTCATCAATTCGATGAGGTCTCCTTCGGGATTGGAGGTCCAAACGACCTTCTTGAGTTGGGCCTTGTTCTTATCAATGATGGAGTTGGCTGCTTCGACGATGGTCTTGGTGGAGCGGTAGTTTTGCTCCAGCTTCACGACAAATAAGTCCGGGTAATCCTTTTCAAAATTCAGGATGTTCTGGATATCTGCTCCTCGGAAGGCATAGATACTTTGGGCATCGTCACCGACTACACAGATGTTTTGGTGCACGGCGGCCAACTTCTTGGTGATCAGGTATTGGGAGATGTTGGTGTCCTGAAACTCGTCCACCATCACGTATTTGAAGCGCTGCTGGTACTTGTTGAGCACTTCGAGGTGGTCACGAAATAGGACGTTGGTATTGAATAATAAGTCGTCAAAGTCCATGGCGCCGGCCTTGAAAAGGCGCTCTTGGTAGCGCTGGTAGATTTCCCCCATCCGAGGGCGAAGGGCAGCCTCGTCATCGGCCTTCACAAAGGGGTCGTTTTGGTAGGTCTGCCAGGAGATCAATCTATTTTTTGCTCCTGAGATTCGGGACAGGACCACAGAGGGCTTGTAGACCTTATCGTCGAGGCGAAGTTCCTTCACCAAGGTGCGGATAAGGGATTTGGAGTCGTCGGTATCGTAAATGGTGAAGTTGGAAGGGTAGCCAATTTTGTCGGCTTCCACGCGTAGGATTTTTGCAAAAACGGAGTGAAAAGTCCCCATCCAGGTATTTCGAGCCTCAAGTCCCGCCAATTTTTCGATGCGGTGCTTCATCTCACTCGCCGCCTTGTTGGTAAAGGTGAGGGAGAGGATATTGAAGGCATCTACCCCTTTGGCATAGATCAGGTGGGCGATTCGGTAGGTAAGTACCCGCGTTTTTCCTGATCCGGCTCCAGCGATGATCATCACTGGTCCTTCCGTATGCTCTACGGCTTGGCGTTGTTCGGGATTGAGTTCCTTGAGGTAATCCATTTGTATAGTATCAAGTAGCTAGACTTAAGTATCAAGACATAACCATCCAGATAATGAATCTAGTAAAATTCTGTAATGAAAATCGTAATTTCTTAGGGTTCAGCGCCAACGGAATTATCAAGTTGAAGCGGTGCCTAGAGGAGAGTTAAGCCTTTTGCTTTAAATTCTCCAGCGCTTGTGGCTCCAGAGGTATAGGTCAGGCTGCAGGTGAATATTGGCCTCCAATCGAGCACAGAAGGCGTCGGTGATGCTGTGCTCCGAATGCGAATCGTAGGGTCCTTTTGTAAGTAATTCGTAAGTGGCCTGGTAGCGTCCTCTTCCTAATTTGGAAATTTCCCCAAAGTACACCGGTAGATCCATGCTTTTGGCAATGTGTTCGGCCCCTTCAAAGAAGTAGGCAGGGCGGTTCATAAAGGGTCGTTGGTACCGCGTAGTCCGTCTATTGGGTCGTTGGTCGGCGGCGAGCTGCACTACTCTATGTTGTACATTCAGGGTTTTGACCGTTTCGCGAAATTCCGTTTTCTCGGTGATCGTATTTCCAAATCGCGTACGTGCCTGGTACATGAGTTCACCGAAAAAGCGGCTATTGATCTTCAGGTACACCCCTTCCGAAGGCACCTGGCTAAGTACTGCTGCCTGCTGAAGCCCCAGCTCCCAATTGAAAAAGTGGCCAGCAAGGAGCAGTACACTTTTTCCGTTTTTCACCTCTTGATCAAGAAAATCCTGATTGGTGATCGTAAATCTCTGGGCCAACTCCTCCTTGGAGATGCTGATGGATTTGATGGTTTCGGCGATGGAGTCGGTGAAGTTCCGGTAGAAGGTATTGCGAATGGATTTCCGCTCGGCAGCTGTTTTTTCCGGAAAAGCATGCAGCAAGTTTTCATCGATCACTTTTTTGCGGTAGCGAACTACATACCTGGCAATTAGGTACAGGAAGTCGGAAAAAAGATACAAGATCCCAAGGGGTAGTCGGGAGAACAGTTTAAAGAAAAGCATGTGTCCGGTAGGGTGTTGGGGAAATGTCCCTGGAGTGGAGACTATTTCAACCACAAAATAAAGGAAAAGCAGGGAAATAGGAGGGGAATTTAGGTATAATTTGAGGCATTGCGTACTTTTGGTCTATGTCCGAAGTTCAGCGAAGGAAATATTCTCAGGAAGAGCGATCTGCAATCTTTGATGGAGAGTTTATGCCTCACATCGATTCCATGTACAACTTTGCCTTTCGACTGACCTTTGATGAAGACGACGCCAAGGATTTGGTGCAGGACACCTACATGAAGGCATTTCGCTTCATCAATTCCTTCGAGCAGGGAACCAATGCCAAGGCTTGGCTTTTCCGAATTCTCAAAAATAGCTTCATCAACGATTACCGAAAAAAGAGTAAGAAGCCCGCAACGGTGGATTACCAGGAAGTGGAAACTTTCTACAATTCCGACGATGTTGACTACCAAAGTACAAGTGACCTTCGGGCGGAATCGGTGCGAGACATGTTGGGGGATGAGATCTCCAATGCCTTAAATGGCTTGGCGGTAGACTTTCGTACCGTCATCATTTTGGCAGATTTGGAGGGCTTCACCTATGAAGAAATGGCAAAAATTTTGGATATTCCAATCGGTACCGTGCGGTCTAGGCTGCATCGAGCAAGGAATCTCTTGAAAGATACATTAAAAGGCTATGCCCAATCGATGGGATACGGCAGGGACGAAGAGGAGGATTAAACGATAAGCTATGGAAAACAACGACGGATCATCCCCTGAGCGGAAACTGCAGTGCAGCGACGTAAGCAAATGCTTTCAGCTTCTGGAGCGTATCCTGGATGGAGAGCTTGTGGAGGGAGGAAACGAAATGCTGCAAGAGAAGTTGGACCAATGCCAGCCCTGCTTTGCACATTTTCACCTGGAGCAGGCCATTCGCGAGGTGCTCAAAACCAAATGCACCAAGCAACCTTTACCTGATAAGCTGGCGGAGTCCATCCGTCAAATGATTCAAGACGCACGATGAGTATTCCTTCTGGCAAAGCCATTATTTTTTCCGCCCCCTCTGGATCTGGAAAAACATCCCTAGTCAAGCACCTCATGCAGCAGGTTCCTGATTTGGGATTTTCAATTTCTGCCTGTACGCGGGACAAGCGTGGTAGACACGAAGTGCATGGACGAGACTACTACTTTTTGAGTATCGATGAGTTTAAAACTAAAATTGACCAAGATGCCTTTGTGGAGTGGGAGGAAGTGTATGCTGGTAATTTTTACGGCACGCTGAAAGAGGAGGTGCACCGAATTTGGAAGGAAGGAAAGGCTGTTATTTTTGACGTGGATGTGAAGGGTGGACTGGCCCTAAAGAAATATTTTGGAGAGCAGGCTTTGGCCATCTTCGTAAAGGTACCCTCCCTAGAAGTATTGGAGTCACGATTGAATGACCGAGGCACCGAATCGGAAGAGTCTCTTTCTCGGCGAATCTACAAGGCTAAGTTTGAAATGACCTTTGAGCCGCAGTTTGATGTGACCGTGCTCAACGACGACTTCGCTCGTTCCTCAGCGGAGACAGTTGACCTCGTAACAGAGTTTCTTGCCTCTTAATCATGAAAATAGGGCTATACTTCGGTAGTTTCAATCCCATTCATGCGGGGCACCTGATCATCGCCCAAACCCTTTTTCAACGCGGTGGTCTTGACCAGGTTTGGTTTGTCGTCAGCCCTCAGAACCCCTTCAAAAAACAAGATTCTTTGGCGCATGAGCTGGACCGTCTGCGTATGGTGGAGTTGGCCATCGAAGATAATTTTGATTTCAGAGCCACGGATGTGGAGTTTCGTATGCCCAAGCCGAGCTACACCATCGATACGCTTACGCTTCTCAGTGAAAAACATCCTCAGCATCAGTTTTCGCTTTTTCTAGGTTCGGACAACTTGAGTCATTTTCACAAATGGAAAAACTACAAAGCGATTTTAGAGCACTACCCCATCCTGGTGTATCCACGACCTGGGGAAGTCAAAACACTGGATCATCCTGGAGTAAGCTATGTAGACGCTCCCTTGCTTGATATTTCGGCCACTTTTATTCGGAAATCGATCCAAGATGGTTTGTCTGTTCGCTACCTGCTACCCGAGCGGGTGGAGCAGTACATTTTGGCTAAAAAATTGTACGAGTAGGTAATTCTCTTCCCGCAGATTTCACGGAAAAATTCCGCAGATCAAAAGAAATAAATAAGCGGAGTTTTTTCTGCGTAAAGATCTGCTTAAGAAAAAAAGAATCTCGCGCGAAGAAATAAAGGGTTGCCGAACGAATACGTGAAGCTTGCCTACAGTATGCAGGGGGCTAAGAAAAAATCCCTTTGCGGCTTGGCGCCTTTGCGCGCAAAAAATAAAATATCTCGAAGAAGAAAAGTTCAAGCTTGCTTTTTCGCCCTAACTGTCCGCCGCGGCGGACAGGCACCGCGCACAAGAGAAAAAAGCGCATGAAGGATCAAAAAAATGGCACCCCGCAATGCTGCGGGCCAGGCAGCAAAGGCGCAGAGACGCAAAGAAAATATCCCTTGGCGTCTTGGCGGAAGGCCTACCTACCGTAGGCAGGCAGCCTAAACGAGATAAAAATCTCTTCCCGCAGATTTCACGGAAAAATTCCGCAGATCAAAAGAAATAAATCAGCGGAGTTTTTTCTGCGTAAAGATCTGCGTAAGAAAAAAAGAATCCCGCGCGAAGACGCAAGGCCGCAAAGCCTGGTCCACAGTATTCCGGTTAGGACCTATTCCATCGCGTCTCTGAGTCTTTGCGAGAAAAAATAGGACGAATGATATCCCTTTATGTGCCATTTCCGGCCACAGGTTATAGCTGATTTCACCCCGCAATACTGCGGGGTAAACTTCCTCTGGAGCTCTGGCTCCATTTTTTAGGACAGTTTCTATTAACATTTTGCCCCTGCTGGGGGCAAGGAAAAAAATTCTAAAATCAGCATACTTCTTACTTTTTTAATGAGTTAGTTTGGCTGAAATGCGAATATTTGCTCCGGAGGAGCAACATGTTACTAGTTAGAAATTTAGGTGAAACTCGTTCGCTCCAGCGGAGCGACACATCCTATTTCCCTTTGCGTTTGAGCGTGAATGAACAGGAATTTATTTTTTACCCGCTGCCTTATCCGGCCGGGTGGAGATTTTTTTCCAGATCAGTTCCCCTACTTGCTTGCCCTGCTTGCTGCCTTCCTCGATGGCAGTCATGTAGTGAATTCCCCCATAAAAACGGCTAATCGCCGCCTCTGATGCTGCTTGAGAGAAGGAGTCAAACTCCCGCACGGGAAGTCCATAGGCCACTTCGGTGCTATCCACGATGTGGAGCTGGTCTCCAAATAGCTGTGCCAAGGTATAGGCCGCTGCTGTGGAAGCTACGCTATGGCCTGAGGTATGCTCCGGGAAGGGAGGGGTTTGAAGCAGCGGAACCCAGTTTTCATCAATGTGCTGGTTGATGTAGGTTTCCGGACGGATGAGTTTGCTGCGGTATTTTTCATCCCAGCAGGCAATAAAGGCTTCGTTGAGCGAGATGGCAGTGAGGGTCAAGGCTTCTACTGTTCCTTTCCAGTCTTTGCCTGCTGCCGCGGACGCGATGGAGGCAATGCCCATCCAGTGACCTCCAGGAGTGATTTTTTTGGTGGCAAACATGACGTGCCCTTTCACATTCATCTTGTAGGGATTGCAATCCCAGAACATTGCGATGTCCGTTTGCTCCTTGGTGGCCTGCTTTTGGATATCGTATACCTCCTTGGCGCGCTTGTAAAATTCAGAGTTGGGCTCCGTGGAGAATGCAGGTGGAGGATTTACCTTAAACTGGGCCGCGGAGTCCAATACAAAGGGACGAATCTTATTCCAGTGTGGCTCTACCGCTTCCATATAAGCAGGAGGCGTAGGTTGCCAGGTGCCCGGTTCACTGCTGACCGAATACTTGGGGAAGGAGCGACTTTGGTGATAGTTATCCTTTTTGGCATAAGCCTTTACCTGATCGCCGACTGCTTGTCCGTAGGCTACGGAAGCATCTAGGATGTCTTGAGGAATTCCTTTTTCTTGAAGCAGCCCAAATATCGAATCCCGATGCGCGGTCATTTTCTCTTCCGAAAAAATCAAGGCAGTACTTACCTGGTAGTAAGCTGCCAAAGCTGCTAATGGGGGATAAATAGTTGCTGGGACAGGCACAGCGATGGCTTCAGAGCCGTTCAACTGACCCATCAACGGGGCATAATTGGTAGGATCCGTAGCTGCAACCACCTCATAAGCTGCCAAAGAAGAGTACGAATAGATTCTGGTGGCTACGGGTGGGGAAAAAATATCGTGAATGATGACCTCAGTCACTTGCTTTTGGGCTTCGTGAAAATAGTACCCGTCAGTAATGGCTTTCGAATAGTCTTTTTTCTCTTGACAGGAAAACAGTACAAGCAGTAGACACGCGAATACGAAGAAGCTAGTGGATGCGGAGCGAAATGGATTCGTGAGGGAGCGTGTCATCGGGGATTGGTCCTGTTGCTTGATTCGTTCAAAGTTACTGAATCTGAAGGTAATCCCAACTGATTTTTGCTGGGTTTTTAACGCATCCAGATGGGTGAAGCCCCATTTTTGATTCCCAGTACCCATTGCTCACCTTTCACTTGGATGCGCTGAAGGCTGCGAACTTCTACCGGTCCTGGAACAAGAGTTTCTAGGGCCATGGGTACCCAACTTCCATTTTTCCACAGGTAGGAAAGCACTGGAATGTTTACCGATTTGCCCAGATCGGCACGGAAGCCGCTGAAATTTCCCCCAAGCCAAAGTTGCTTGTTGCTCGGATCAACCAGGATGCTCGTTATGGGAGCCCATTGCGCTTGAGCTGGGAAGGGCACAAATTCAAATCCCCCTTTGGCGTCTTGAAAGTAGACCCCAGATTGAAAGGAGTAGGCAGGGAGTTTCCGTGCCTTGTCCAGGACTGCCTTCGGGAAGAGGTCTTCCGGTCCGTTTATTTTGGCGTATGCGGTGTAGGAACTGTGGTTTTTCTTCAAACTAGGGATCTGGCGAATCAGGTCATCCCGAGTGCCAAATGGAACCAGTTTTTCTTCCATGTAATGAAAAATCAAAGGGTCCGCCTGCCCATTGCCGTCAAAGTCGTGGTGGTAGAGCCAAACAGGCTTTTCCTTGGAGGCCTTTAGTTTCGTGTTCAAACCCAAGTTGCCCACTAGGAGGTCCAGTTTCCCGTCTCCATTTACATCTGCGGCTTGAAGGCTATTGATCCATCCTGCCGCAAATTCGAGTCCAGAAAGTACTACTTCCTTCATGCCTGCTCCAGATTCAGGTTGGAAGGCACGAATGCCCTGCCAGTCGCCACTGAGCAATAACGAGGCT
>JBIIGH010000206.1:0-4449 GCA_044236565.1 Algoriphagus sp.
GCTCACGGTTGAAAACCACATCAATGAATAGGTTGATTACATTCAGGGTGATGTCGTTACGCGTAGCTTCCAAGGTGTATTGACCCGATTTCAAGTCAGACTTTGCTTGGCCAATGCTGTTGTTGATGCGCATGCCTTGGAAAATAGGTGCTCCTGTATTTCCAAAAAGGTTGACGTTTCCGATTCTTCTCGTTTCAAACAAGTTGGTCACCGGGTTGATTGATCTACCCCAACGGAAACCTGAACTTGCTCCAGTGGTTAAGCTTGGCAGTCTTCTGCCTTGGCTTTCCAATAGGTTGGCTTCAGTGACGAGCTGATTGAGCTCTGATCGCTTCAAGGTCAGGTTGTTTTCTATAGCGATGGACACGCAGGTAGCTAAGTCCAAAGGCCCTGAGGGAACCTCTGTCTGGGCTTGTACCTGTTGCCAGGTGATCATCCCAAATAGAAGCAGGATAAAAAGTTTTTTCATGTGTAGTAGCTGTTGGTTTATGAATTCGTTAAAGGTCAATGTCTGGAATGTAGATTAATTCTTTTATCCAAGGTAATGAAAGTAGGTACTGACGCGTAATCTCTTTTATTCCAGAGTCCATTTCAATTACATGGCAGGCCATGTCGTGCTTTCCTTTCCGTGAAACGGACATGGTGGCAATGTTTACTTTTTCCTGTGCAATGATGCTCGAAATAAATGCAATGGCACCCGAAACATCCTCAGCTTTGATGATGAGCGTGTGGTTTTGAGCAGAAAAGTTGGCTACAAATCCATCTATTTCTGAAATGTTGATGACTCCACCTCCCAAGCTTTCTCCAAAAATTTCCACCTGTCGATCTCCTTTTTTAAGCAAAAGTTTGATCGTGTTGGGATGGTGTACCGAAGAATTGCCAATGGATTTGAAGGTGTAGTGTAACGGTTTATCCTTGGCTAACTCCAGTGCGTCTTTGATGCGCGCATCGTCGGTTTTGAAATCCATCAATCCTCCCAAAATTGCTCGGTCACTTCCATGACCTTCGTAGGTTCTAGCAAAGGAATTGAAGAACGTGATGACCGCCTCATCTGGAATTCCTCCGAGCACCCGTATAGCCGCTCGTGCGATTCTGACCACTCCTGCGGTGTGTGAAGAAGAAGGGCCAATCATGATTGGGCCGATCATATCAAACACACTGCTTTTATTTGCCATAAGCGGAATAGCTCCAAAAATGATGCTAGTTCAAAAACCGCTTTAAAATTACTGTTTTTTTTTGCATTCAAACCCTATTACAGAACAAAAACAGAAGCAAGACCCGAATGTGAACTCCTATAGATGAGAGGCAAATCCGCATTGTGGTCGAAATCGGACAAATAGGTGAACGGAACTGTGACAGTTTTGGGAGCAATGGAAGGATTGGTCAAGAATTTTACTTTTTAAGCGTCTTGACTTACGCAATGCGCAGGGTTTAAACCTGCGATTTGGTTTCCTCCAAAGTAATCCAAACAGAAGATTTTTCTAATTTTCTTGCAATTGCTTTCCAATCATGTGCACACGTTTGCGTCAATCGATTATATTTAGCCACTCTATTTGAATTGAAACGATAGTATGAACTTAATTTGTTCCCCAAAACCTACTTTCCCTTTGTCCTATGCTTTTAGAACCTCTTGATTTACTTGTTTTTCTCGGCTACGCATTTCTAATTATGGGCATGGGATTCTTTGTGTCCCGTGAAAAGGAAGGCCACGTAAAAGATTCCAATGATTATTTTCTTGCCAGCAAGGCCCTTCCTTGGTGGGCAGTAGGAGCCTCTTTGATTGCGTCCAATATTTCTGCAGAACAGTTCATCGGGATGTCCGGCTCTGGCTTTGCGCTCGGATTGGCCATTGCTACTTACGAGTGGATGGCTGCGGCTACACTCTTGGTGGTGGCCATATTTTTCTTACCCGTGTACCTCAAAAAAGGCATTTATACCATGCCAGGCTTTCTTTTTGATCGCTATGATGGTCGGGTACGTACCACAATGGCCATTTTTTGGCTGCTTTTATACGTATTCGTCAACCTGACTTCCGTGCTTTATTTAGGTGCCTTGAGTTTGAATACCATCCTAGACATTCCCATGACCTACAGCATCTTTGGATTAGCACTCTTTGCGATGCTTTATTCCATCTACGGAGGCTTGAAGGCAGTAGCATGGACCGATGTCGTTCAGGTAGTGTTCCTGATTGCAGGTGGTTTGGCGACTACCTACATCGCACTCGGCATGGTGGGAGATGGCGATGCTTGGCAAGGGTTGCTTACGCTCAAAAATGAAGTTCCAGGACATTTTTCAATGATCCTCTCGAAAGGCGAAATGATGGTAGCCGATGGTAAAGGAGGAATGCGAGATGCTTATTTGGATCTTCCAGGTTTATCTGTTTTGATCGGTGGAATGTGGATTACCAACTTAAGCTATTGGGGATTCAACCAGTACATCACCCAGCGAGCTCTTGCGGCCAAGAATCTAGATGAGGCACAAAAGGGAATGATCTTCGCCGGATTCTTGAAATTATTGATGCCTCTAATTGTAGTTATTCCAGGAATTGCAGCACTAGTTATTGTGAATAATGGAACAGACCTAGGATTTATCGAATCCATGAAAGATCCAGTTACAGGATTGGTAAAATCGGATCGAGCATATCCTTCGCTTCTTCAGATACTTCCTACAGGCCTAAAGGGGCTTGCTTTTGCAGCGTTAACCGCAGCTATCGTGTCTTCACTGGCTTCTATGGCGAATAGTACTTCTACCATTTTCACCATGGATATTTATGCCAAGTATTTTGGTAAAAACTCATCAGAAACCACCAAAGTACGGGTGGGTCGAATTACCGCGGTTGTTGCTTTTGTGATTGCTGCTATTGTAGCTCCTGCTTTAGGACAATTAGACCAGGCCTTCCAATTTATTCAGGAATACACCGGCTTTATCAGCCCAGGTGTATTTGCAATTTTCTTCTTTGGTGTATTCTGGAAAAAAACTACTTCCAATGCTGCTCTTGTCGGTGCTTCCTTAAGTATTCCACTTTCCGTGGTACTTAAAGTGGTATTCCCAGCGCTGCCATTTATCGACCGAATGGGTTGGGTGTTTGTTGTCCTTGCGGCATTGATGATTGTTATTTCTCTTGTTGAAGGAAAAGGCAAAGACCATCCGAAAAGCATTGAAATATCTTCTGAACTCTTCCGAACTAGCACTGGATTTAAGATCGGAGCGATCTTAATTGTGGGTATTATCGCTGCACTTTACACCATTTTCTGGTAAGATGCGCCGCCTTCTATTAGGTCTCGATATTGGAAGTTCCTCTGTCAAAGCCTGTATTCTAGATGCAGATTCAGGTCAGGCCCTTGCATCCAAAGGTTTCCCTGAAGTAGAAATGCCCATTCATTCTCCCCAAACAGGATGGGCCGAACAGGACCCTGAACTTTGGTGGACCTATGTCAAGCAAGGGATTGCCTTTGTGCAGCAGCAAGCACAGGTTCAAAAAGGTGAGTTGAAAGGGATAGGCATAGCCTACCAAATGCATGGGCTCGTTTGTGTGGACCAGGCTCACCAAGTACTCCGTCCCTCCATCATCTGGTGCGACAGCAGGGCAGTAGCGCTTGGAGAAAAAGCATTCCAAACCCTGGGTGAGGACTATTGCTTGCCACATCTGCTCAATTCCCCTGGAAATTTTACGGCTTCCAAACTCCGTTGGGTGATTGAAAATCAACCTGAAATTGCAGCTCGAATTCATAAAATCATGCTTCCTGGTGATTTTATTGCCATGAAGCTAAGTGGAGAAATTCTCACCTCCGAAACAGGCCTTTCTGAAGGTATATTTTGGGACTTTAAGGAAAATGGGCTCAGTGATCCTTTACTTAAAGCGATGGAGATCCCTAAAAATTGGATTCCAGAGGCTGTTCCTTCTTTCTCAGTACAGGGTAAAGTTTCTACTTCCGCAGCACAAGAAACCGGCTTGGAAGTAGGAATTCCAATTTCCTACCGCGCAGGAGATCAGCCTAACAATGCATTTTCCCTTCAAGTACTCAAGCCAGGAGAGCTTGCCACCACTGCAGGCACCTCTGGGACTGTTTACGGTGTGGCGGATACGCCAGTTTATGATCCTAAATCTCGAGTCAACACGTTTGTCCATGTGAACCATACCCAAAGCAAGCCTTCCTATGGCGTATTGCTTTGCGTCAATGGTACAGGAATTTTGAACTCTTGGCTCAAGCGAATGCTAGGAGGAAGTTCTCTGAGTTACGAGCAAATGAATGCCCTCGCAGCCGAGGCCCCAATTGGTTCTGATAAATTGGCTTTCCTTCCTTTTGGAAATGGAGTGGAACGCATTCTTCAAAATACCCCTATGGGTGCGCATTTGTTGGGCTTAGACTTACTCAAACACGAGCAAAAACACATCATACGCGCCACTCAAGAAGGAATTGTCGCGGCATTGACCTTTGGGTTTCGCAT